>JACQCB010000066.1 GCA_016201805.1 Nitrospirota bacterium
CATTTACAGTAGGCCTCGGCATCCAACCAGCTCAATCCCACCGCCGGTCGATCTCCCGCAGCAACTACCGAATCGTCATCCCAAGCGGAAGGCGACGCATGTTTGGCGGCCCCCAGAAACTTGGCGTACCGGCCGATCGGCACCTCAAACTTGTCGATCGCGTATTGATCCAGATAGACCTTGTGTTCCGGCCGCTCATTGCCGGCCCCGTCGTTGCTGCCCATGATAAAGGGCCCCTCCGGAATCACGACCATCGGAGCCCCGTCCTTTCCGGTCAGCTCGATCGGCGTTGCCGACAACATCGAATTGGTCGGCGCTTCCCCGGCTCCCATGGCCAGAAGACCGGCCAGCAGCACCATCCCCTGCTTCGCTATGCATAAGAGTCGCACGAACGCCCTCCGGCTCCACGGAACCCTTCGATGACTTGTTGTGAGGATCGCCTGGGAGAACAACGAACGAATGGCGTCCCCAACGGGATTTGAACCCGTGTTGCCGGCTTGAAAGGCCGGCGTCCTAGGCCAGGCTAGACGATGGGGACGAACCGATCTTGCAATCAGTTATTCAGGCGCTTTTTGATTGCCACATTCGCACGTGACTGACGCACGTGACTGACTCGGGTGCGTAGCATACCAGGTTGAAGTGAATTTGTGTAGTCTGAAATGAGAGGGACGGTGCTAACAGATCCTGGGCAATTGGTCGCCGGAGAGAAGGTCCACGATACGATTGGTGCCTAACAGCGTGCGCAGGATAATCAGAGGCTCGTCCGATCCCGTCACCGTCCCGATCACCGAGGCGTTGTGTGAGACCGCATGGCGGCGCAAGACCGCCAGCGCGGTCTCGGCCTGGGCCGGCGGCACGAAGGCCACGAACCGCCCTTCGTTGGCCACGTAGAGCGGGTCCAGACCGAGGATTTCACAGCCCCCCCGCACCGGCTCCTGCACGGGAATCGACCGTTCTTCGATCGTCATCTCTACCTTCGCAGCCGTGGCGATTTCGTTGAGCGCGCTAGCCAGCCCTCCACGAGTCAGGTCGCGCAGGCAATGGACGTCCACGCCGCTGTGCAACAGGTCGGCGACGACGCCGTGAAGGGGGGCCGAGTCGCTTTCGATCCCGCCGCCGAATCCCAGCCCCTCCCGCATGCTGAGCACCGCCAGACCGTGCGCGCCGAGATCGCCGCTCACGAGGATCCGATCCCCGGCCTGCACACGGTGCGGGCCGACCATGACTCCCGGCGGCACGACCCCGATGCCGGCCGTGTTGATGAAGATGCCGTCCCCCTTGCCGCGATCCACCACCTTGGTGTCGCCGGTCACGAGCTGGACCTGCGTCTTACGCGCAGCCTCGGCCATGGAGTCCACGATCCGTTGCAACAGCTCCAGCGAGAACCCCTCCTCCAGGATAAAGCCGACGCTCAAATACAGGGGCTTGGCGCCGCACATGGCCAGGTCGTTCACCGTGCCATAGACCGCCAGGCTGCCGATGTCGCCGCCGGGGAAAAAAAGCGGCTGCACGACATAGGAGTCGGTCGTAAAGGCCAGCCTCCCCGCCTCGACCGAGAACACCGCCCCGTCGTGCAGCTTCGCCAGGAGCGGATTGGCAAAGGCGGGCAGGAACACGTCGCCGATCAATTTCTGCATGAGACGCCCGCCCCCGCCATGCGCAAGGAGCACGTGTTGCCCGCTCGCCAGGGGCAGCGGACAGGAGACAGCCGGAGCGTCTTCACTCGCCATGGCGGACCTCCTGCAAGGAATCGGTTCTTCTCCGGTAGCGGAAGTAGGCCGCGCAGGCCCCCTCGGAGGACACCATCGGCGCACCCAACGGCCTCTCCGGCGTACAGCGGATCCCGAACGCCGGACAGTCCGGCGGTTTCAAGAGTCCCTGGAGCACCAGCCCGCTCCGGCACTCGGCATCTTCCACGCCCCCCTCGCCCACCAGAGCCACGTCTCCCCCAAAGCGTTCAATGGCATCGAACTCGGCATAGGCGTGACGCAGGCGCAGCCCGCTCTGCGGAATCTCCCCGATCCCGCGCCAGGCCCTCGGCACCGGCTCGAAGACTTCGCGCAGGACGGCTTGCGCCTCCGGGTTGCCTTGCCGACGCACCGATCGGGCATACTGGTTTTCCACTTCGGCCCGTCCGGCTTCCAATTGCCGCACCAGCAGCAAGACGCCTTCCAGAATATCCAGCGGCTCGAACCCCGTCACAACGATGGGCACGCGATGACGCCGGACCAGCTCGTCATACTCCTTGCAACCCATCACCGTGCAGACGTGACCGGCGGCAAGAAACCCCTGGACCCGATTCCCCGGAGCGTTCAGGATCGCCCCGATGGCTGGCGGCACCAACACGTGCGCGACCAGCAGGCTGAAATTCTTGACACCCAGGCGGCGGGCCTGCACCACGGCGGCGGCGAAGGCCGGTGCGGTCGTCTCGAACCCCACGGCGAAGCAGATCACCTGACGATCCAGATGGGCTTGGGCCAGCGTCAGCGCGTCCAGCGGAGAATACACCACGCGCACGTCCCCTCCGGCCGCCTTCGCCGCGAAGAGATCCCGCACCGAACCGGGCACCCGCAACATGTCGCCGAACGAACAGAAGATCACGCCGGGCAGCGAGGCCAGATGAATGGCTTGGTCGATAAGCCCCACCGGCGTGACGCAGACCGGACAGCCGGGACCGTGCACCAGAGTAAGACCGGGCGGAAACAGCGCATCCAATCCGAACCGCACGATGGCATGGGTTTGCCCGCCGCAGACCTCCATGACGGTCCAGGGACGCCGCACCGTGCGTCGGATGGCTTCCGACAAGGCGCGGGCGGCCTTGCTGTCGCGGAATTCCGTCACATATTTCATGGAGCGGACTCCTCCGGCTCGCCCAGTTCGCCCAGCGCTGCAAACGCGTCCAGACTCCGTTGAGCGGCTTCCTCGTCCAGCTTGCTGATGGCAAATCCGACATGGACGATCACGTAGTCGCCGACCCTCGCCTCCGGTACCAAGACGAGCGAGACGTCCTTCGTCACTCCTCCGAAAGACACCGTCGCGGTGAGGAGCGGCCCCTCTTCAATATGGAGCACTCGTCCCGGCACAGCCAAACACATCGTGAGCCCTGTCTCCCTTAGCAGACTGTCAAATCGTCGTGAAGGCGGCCACCATCGCCTGCCCCAATGACAACCCGCCGTCGTTGGGCGGGACCAGCCGATGCGTATAGACGCTGTACCCGGCCCGTTCCAGACGGGAACGGGCGAGGCGGGCCAAGAGATCGTTCTGGAAGCATCCGCCGGTCAACACCACGCGGGACAAACCGGCCAGCGCCGCCATCCGCACGATCACGTCCGCCAACGCGTCGTGAAACTTGTAGGCCACGCACTCCACCGATTCCCCGTTCCGTCTATCGCGCAGAATCCCTTGCACCATCGGCCGCCAATCCGCCACCCAGCCAGGAACAGCCCCCGCAATGCCGTCATCGAATAGCAGGGACACGGTATAGGGCTCGCCAGTCCTGTGAGTCTCCAGATACCGTGCTGCGGCAAACTCGACCGCCATGGCCGCCTGGCCCTCGAAGGTGGCGACCTGACACAACCCCAGCAGCGAAGCCGTCGCATCAAATAGGCGCCCCGTACTCGTCGTCCGCAGCGTTGCGCCGCCATTTTTCAGCAGCCTGGTGATGGCCTCCCGCCCCTCCTTCCAGGCCTGCCATTGAGGTTGGTCCCACTCCTGGGCCGCCTCGCCCAGCGTTTCCCATAGAACGGCAAGGGCCGAGCGTCTCGGCTCCCGCATGCTCTGCTCCCCGCCAGACATAGGAAATGGGTGCCAATGGCCGAGCCGACACACCCGTTCGTATCCCCCGACCAGAAATTCTCCGCCCCATACCGTCCCGTCCAGGCCATAGCCTGACCCGTCCCAAGCCACGCCAAACACGTCCCCCGTCAGCCCATGCTCGGCCATACAGGCTGCGACATGTGCATGGTGATGCTGCACCGGCACCAGCGTGACCGACAATTCTCTGGCCAGTTCGAGGGCGAAGCGCGTGGACCGATAGTCCGGATGCAGGTCGCAGGCGATCTTCTGAGGACGGACATCGAGCAAGCGTTGCAGATCTTGCACTGCTTGCCGAAAGGCGTCATAGGCTTCGAGCGTGGAGAGGTCGCCCAGATGTTGGCTGAGCACCACCCGATCGTCCAGAGTCAGCGCCACCGTATTCTTCAGATGGCCCCCGACCGCCAGGATCGGCGGCAAGGAACGTCCTTGTGGCAGAGCCTCCGTGAGACGGATGGGCGTCGGGGCATAGCCTCGAGCGCGTCTCACCATCTGCACCGTCGTGCCCGCAACGCGCAGGACCGAATCGTCCACCGGTCTGGCAATCGGGCGATCGTGGACGAGAAAACCGTCGGCGATCCCTCCGAGCCTGACCAACGCCTCCCGCTCGTCGATCACGATCGGCTCCTCCGAGCGATTGCCGCTCGTGGCCACCATAGGACCCTGCCATCTATCCATGAGCAAGTGATGCAGCGGCGTAGACGGCAGCAGGGCCCCGACGTAGGGATTGTCCGGCGCGACCGCATCTACTAGAGAAGCTCCGGGCAACCGCCGCAGAAGCACGATCGGCGCCTGCGGAGAGGTCAGCAGCGCTTGCTCGGCCTCGGACACAGCGCACATGCTCCTCAAGGCGTCAAGGGATGGAAACAGCACGGCAAAAGGCTTGTGTGGCCGCTGCTTGCGGTCGCGCAGCCGTTGCACTGCCGTTTCGGATAACGCATCGCACCAGAGCTGACACCCGCCGAGCCCCTTCACCGCCACGATCCCGCCGTTACGCAGAATCCGGCAAGCCTCTTCCAACGCCGCCTCGCCGACAGCACGGGTGACGCCTTCGACATCCCACAGCGCGACCTGCGGTCCGCAGTTCGGACAGGCCAGGGTCTCGGCACGAAACCGCCGATCGGCGACCGCATCGTATTCCGTCCGGCATTGGGCACAGAGAGGGAATCGGGCCATCGTCGTGGCGGGACGGTCATAAGGCATGTCGGTGACGATGCTGAACCGGGGGCCGCATTGCGTGCAGGTGAGGAAGGGATAGCGAAAGCGGCGATCCTCCGGATCGCGCATCTCGCGCAGACAGTCGGCGCAGGTCGCCCAATCGGCCGGGACCACGGCGCGGGTCGGTCCCTCCTCGCCGCTGTTGCGTATGGCAAAGACCGTCACTCCTTCGGACGGGACCGTCTGCGTGGACGCCACCTCAACGACCGCTGACGGCGGCGCGTCCGACGTGAGCCGGCGGACAAAGCTCTGGACGGTCTCCCCCTCCCCCTCGACTTCCACGACAACGCCCTGCGGAGTATTGGCCACCCAACCACCCAGCCCCAGCTTGGTCGCAAGCCGATAGGCAAACGGCCGAAAACCAACGCCCTGCACCCTGCCCGCAAGCTTCAGGCGGAGTCTGAGGGACTCCTGGGTCCTCATTCCGCCACCTCAATGCCGACTACCGCGACCTCCGGCACATCCGGAATCTCCAGCGTCGGGGTTTCGCACGTCGGGCAGGTCAGCGTCGACCCGTCCCACTCATGCTGCGCGCCGCAGGCCTGGCACCGGGCCAGGGTCGCGACAGGGAGCACCTCCAGCCTTGCCTGTGCCACAGACGTCCCCTGGGCTGCCAGCGCAAACGAGGCCTGTAAGGACGCGGCATCATGGCCGTGCAAATGCGACCCCCTACGGACTTGCAGGCGAACGGTCACCGGTCTGGCGCCGGGACACTCCTCCTCCAACCGCGCCTCGACCAGCTGGACCAGTTTGCTCAGAAGATGGAATTCATGCATGGGTCGTTGCCTCGAGGTCCCGCAGCACCTGCGCCGCCACAGGATCGACGGCCCCGGCCACGGCCGGCGACAGCGCCTCGCCCTCGCGCAAATCGACGGCTTCAATACCGTAAACGATCACCTGCGGCGGCAACCGGCCCAGCGCGCGTCCCAGCTCAAGGATGTCCACCACGTTCAGGGCATGTGTGGAAGAAGGGAACAGCCATGCGCCGATACTCGCGGTCGAGGCATCGAAACGATGGATCGTACCGGCCGGCCGGCCGCTCCTGGCCGCATCGATCAGGACCACCTGCCTGGCCCCCTCGATCCACTCAAGCAGGTCAAGGCTCCCCGCCCCGCCCTCGATCACCTCCACCTGGCGGCCCACCCGCCCCCGCAGAGAACGGGCGACGTGAAGCCCCACCGCATCGTCTCCCCTGAGCCAGTTGCCAAGCCCGATCACTCGCACAGGAAGCATGGCGCCACCCTCACACGTGAATCACATCCAACCGGAGAAAATGCGCGGCGCACGAGATGCAGGGATCGTAACAACGGATCACTCGTTCGCAGGACAGCGCCGCTTGCTTGTCGGGAAGCGACAGGACCCGCGGCGCATAGGCGCGGAGATCGTCCTCGATGCGGCGCTGGTTCTGCGACGTCGGCGGGATGATCTTCGCTTCGCGGACCAGCCCTTGCTCATCGACCACGTACCGATGGTAGAGGATGCCACGCGGCGCTTCCGTACAGGCCGTGCCGGTCCCGGCCCGCACCGTCACGGGCACCGACGGCGAGGACGGCGGGTCATACCGCTCGATCAGACGAAGCGCTTCCTCGATCGCATACAGGATCTCGACCGCCCGGGCCACGATGGCATGGAAGGGATTGCGGATCGGCAGGCTCAATCCCGTGCCCGCGAAGGCCTCTCTGGCCAGCGGCGACAGCCGGTCGTAATTCTGATTCACACGCGCCATCGGTCCGACCAGGTAGGACGCGCCGTTCAACGTGCAATGCAAGGCGGTCGAATGGGGCACTTGCGCCTCCACAAAATGGGCTTCGAACTCGCGCGACGGGATGTGCAGTCCCCGACTGGAGGTCACAGACCCCTCGTTGAACGGATAGTCGTTCGAGGGCGTCAGCGCCACGAAGGTATAGTCCTGGACCAAGTCAGGAAACTCGAACCCGGCCACCCAGCGCACCGTCTCCACCGCCGCGTCACGGGCCCAGAGCAGGTCTTCGTGAAGGGCAGCCAGGTCGCGCCGCAGGGGCACACGCGAGAACCCGCCGACCCGCACGGACACCGGATGGACCGAGCGACCGCCGAGCAGGGTCATGAGTCGGTTGCCCGCCTTTTTGATCCGAAGGCCGCGCGGGACGAGGTCCGGGTGGTCCTTGGCCATCACAATGGCGCTGTCATAGCCGAGGAAGTCCGGCGCGTGCAGCATGTACACGTGCAAGGCATGGCTTTCGATCCACTCGCCGCAGTAGAGGAGCCGTCGCAGGTCCCGCAACGGCCCCTCCACGCGCGTGCCGAAGATCTGCTCCAGCGCATGCACCGCGCTCATTTGATAGGCCACCGGACAAATCCCGCAGATCCGCGCGACAAGGTCCGGGACTTCTTCATAATGCCGCCCCTGCAAAAAGGCTTCGAAGAAGCGCGGCGGCTCAAAGATTTTCAACTCGACGTCGCGGACCTCCCCGTTCTGGACGGTCAGGCGCAGCGCGCCCTCGCCTTCCACGCGCGCGACCAGGTCCACCGCGATCGTTCTCGTCTTGCGTTTCTGTTCCGCCATCCCGCTCCTCTTCACTTCTCACTTCTCACTTGTCACTCATCACAGCCTTTGTGTTCCCAGGCATGGCTTTCATCCTTGAACGGCTTGGCAGAGCCGTTGATCCCTCGAAAGCGCCGCACCACCTCCGCAGGAATGAGGTGGAGATCCCGATGGAACCGCGTGGCCAGGGAGGTCGTATTCGGAGGCAGCCCCGGCCCCGCCGGCACGCCTTCCGCCGGACCGAAGCAGCCGTAACAGTCCCTCCCCATGCTCGGACAGATCGCGCCGCAGCCGGTCCGCGTCACCGGACCAAGACAGGGCATGCCTCGCGCAACCATCACGCAGACGTGCCCCTGCCGCTTGCACTCGAGGCAGACGCTCTGCGTGGGCAGACGTGGCTGCACGCCGGCCAGCAGATCCACAAGCACCCGGAGCAACTGCGCCTTGTCGATCGGGCAGCCCCACAACTCATAGTCCACCCGCACATGCTCAGAGATCGGCGTCGACGTCGTGAGACTGTCGATGTAGTGCGGGCTCGGATAGACCGCCCGCTTGAAAGCCTCCACATCCGCCCAGTTCCGCAGCGCTTGGATGCCGCCAGCGGTGGCGCAAGCCCCGATGGTGATCAGCACAGCGGCTCGTTCGCGTACGGCACGGATGCGTCGGGCATCCTCGGGGGTCGTGATCGATCCCTCCACCAAGACGATGTCGTAGGGGCCGTCCTGCATCGCGCTGGAGGCTTCCGGGAAATAGACAATGTTCAGCGCCTGCCCCAAAGCCACCAGTTCGTCTTCGAGATTCAGCACGCTGAGCTGGCAGCCGTCGCAGGACGCAAACTTGAACACGCCGAGCGTCGGTCGCCCAACGGCCTTGGTCTTCTTCGCCGACGGTCGCTGCCGCATCGTCCCTCGATTCAGACGCCTGGACGTCCCAAGAACGGCGCCACCTGCTCATACCGCATGACCGGTCCATCCTTGCACAGAAAGTACGGTCCCATTTGGCAATGGCCGCAGAGTCCGATCCCACACTCCATGTGTCGCTCCAGCGACAGATAGAGGGCCGTCGCTGGAACGCCCCGTTGCATGAGCACGGACGCCCCCAGTCTCATCATGATTTCCGGCCCGCACATCAGCACCACGGTCCGTGCAGGATCGATGGCGACCTGCTCAAAGAGTTCGGTGACGACCCCCACATGATCGTGCCAGGTCTTATCCGGCTGATCGCTCGTCAGAAGCACCGTCGTATCGGCGTGACGGCGCCAGGCCTCAAACCGCTCCCGATACAACAGATCCCGGGGTGTTTTGATCCCGTGGAGGATTGTGACGGCCCCATAGGCTTCCCGCCTCCGGAACATATAGTCGATCGCCCCGACAACCGGCGCGCAGCCCAACCCGCCGGTCACCACCACGACGTCCTTGCCGCGCGCGTCATGCAGCGGCCACCCGCGCCCGAACGGGCCGCGAACCCCGAGCGTGTCGCCGAGCCCCATCCCTCGGATCGCCTTCGTGACTCGGCCCACCGCCCGGATCGTATGATCCAGCACCTGCGGTTCGTCTGGATCGGAGACGATCGAGATCGCCACCTCGCCCACGCCGAAGACATAGAGCATATTGAACTGCCCCGCCTGGAACCGGAAGGACCGGCGGACGGCCGGATCGACGAGCTGGAGTCGAACCGTGTCAATGTCCTCGGTGACCCGCACCTTCTCCACGATCGTGGCAGCATGCAGGTCATAGGGATTGGGACTCGGGGCGGCCGGTGCGGGCCTCATCATCGCTCCTTGTCGAGCAACGCCGGCAGTTCCTCCGTCAGATCGATCCCGACCGGGCACCAGGTGACGCACCGCCCGCAACCGACGCAGCCGGACGTCCCGAACTGGTCCACCCAGGAGGCCAGTTTGTGTGTCAACCACATCCGATACCTGTCTTTGATTGCAGGCCTGATGTTCTTCCCGTGGATATAGCCGTGCTCCTGCGTAAAACAGGAATCCCAGACCCGCGCCTGCTCGGTACGTTGCAAAGTGACGTCCGGCGCGTCCTCGACCGTATGGCAGAAACAGGTGGGACAGACCATGGTGCAATTGCCGCAGGCCAGGCACCGGGCGGCGACCTGATCCCAGCGTGGGTGCTCATGCGCGTCGTACAACGCCTGCGGGAGTTGTGCGGTTTCCAGACGCCGCGTCTGGCTTTTCGCGCAGGCCTCCATTTGGGCTTCGGCCTCAGCCAACGGTCTGTCCGATGCCGGAGAAAGCGGCAGGCGTTGCATCAGGTCCTGCCCTGTCTGACTGCCGGCTTCGACAAGAACGGCGTCTTCCAATTCGGTCAACGCGAGATCGAACCCCGCCTGTGCCTTGGGCCCCGTGTTCATGGAGGCACAAAAACAGGTGGACAGCGCACGCGCGCAATTGACGGCCACGAGAAACAGGTTTTCGCGGCGAGCCTGGTAGTAGGGATCGGGATAGGCATCGTGGAGAAAAATCTGATCCTGTACGGCCAGCCCCGCCAAGTCGCAGGCCCTGACGCCAAGCAGCGCCGTCTTCTCGACCTGCGGCAACGTCGGCGTCGCCCGAAAGCTCTTGTGCGATCGCTCGATCATCAGCAGCGGTTCCCGAGGCGCAAAGGCAAACCGCTTGACGGATTCAGGCCCGTTGACCACCTCGAAGAATCGTCCGGAATCGGACGGTTCCAACCGGTACCGTCCGGGTTCCTGCACGTCGCGCCAGCCGACTGGCAAATCGCTCACCTGGCGAATGTCATCCCACTTCACCGCGCCGTCGTGAAGCCGCTGCCCCATCACACGATAGCCCTGTGACTGCAAGGCATCCAGCAAGAGTTGGAACGACGACTTGGGCAGAAGACCGGGACCGGCGGAAGGACGCTCGATGGGTGTCATAGCAACCTGATTCACAATGGACCGCTGCAGAATGCCAACGCATTATCCTCCTCTTCTCTTCACGGAGCAACCGCCTTGCGCCGGATGCCAGAGACCGATCCACGGGAGCGGCGAGCCGCCGATACGCACACAATGGGCTTGACTCCGCCTGACGGTGGCGGGACAATCGGCCGGACGAATTGAGAAGGTGGCGTAAGAAAGAGATGAGACAGCCGCTTGCAATGGCCTTGGCCTGTGTCGCGCTGAGCACCGTGGCTGCCCCGTGCTCGGCACAAACGCCTTCCGCTCCACCCGCTATGCAAAGCGTGCAAAGTCAATCCGCACAGAATCCGGCGACAGGCTCGCAACTCCCCCTGCTGCCAAGCGCAGGGGCCACGTCCGGCCCTCCTCCAGGAACCAGCCCTCAGCCGACTGTCGGACAGGCCAGGAGTTCGGGAACCTTATCGCCCTCAGCCGGACGAGGACAACCGGGAATGCGTGGGGGGCCGCCCTTATTCGGTCCGATGGGGGCCGGAGATCCCTCGACCAGCTACATGCAGCCTCCGGCGATCGGACGATTGGAATGTGATTTGATCCTCGATCCTGCCTGTCTGTAAATGAACACTCGCCGCAACGAGGCGATCCCAGCTCATGCGCCGATCCGGCTTAACAAAGGCTGGTATACCGATTCATCGGGGGACTGAGGGAAACGTTCGGGGTTGCTTCTTCTTGTTCAGGCCGGCCTGGCGTCGAGCAAGTGTTCGACTTTCTGCAAGAGCACCGGCGGCAAAAACGGCTTGGGCAAGAACGCCTTGGGCGGATCGGTCGTCTGGCAAGGAACACTGCTCTCATCCATCACCCCAGATATATAGAGCACCTTGAGGGCTGGGCAGTATTTCCTGAGCCGATCGGCGAGGTCCACCCCGTCGATATCGGGCATCGCGATATCGGTAATGAGAAGATCGATGAACCCCTGCCTTTCGGAACGCATCGCATGACTCATCAGAATGGCTTGGACGGCATGGGCCGCCACGAACACGGTGTAGCCGGCATCTGCGAGCACCTCTTGCAGATAGAATCTGAGCGCCCCATTATCCTCGACCAGCAAGACCGTACTCGCTTCGGGGAGGACAACGGGTTGTTGGGCGGATTGTTTCTGTAACGTGCCCGGCCGCCTGACACGACGCCTCGCCGCTGAAGCCGGCCGCCTCTTTGACTGCCGTCTACCGGTGTCTACAGAGCCACCTTGGAGGGGCAACCGTTGGGCTTTCATCAGTTCGAAGAGCGGCGCAACTTCTGTATCCATCAATGGACTGTACTTCGACATAGTCCCTCCCTGACGATTCATACAACTTATCGGCACGCCGTTCTCAAAACTGTACCTTCTTGGGCCTCGATTCAAAAATCGATCGACCCAATACAGGACAAACAGATCTGGAAATACAAGAGGTTGAGTGGATGGGCAGGACGCCCCCATCATGGACAAGCCGGAGGAAAGGGATCGTCTGCATGAACCTTCCGCAGAGGTTTCCGTAGAAGCAGCGGTTTTTGTGGAGGTGCACAATGGTGAGCCGGCTGGGACTCGAACCCAGGGCCCTCGCCTTAAAAGGCCGAGTGAAGAC
>JACQCB010000061.1 GCA_016201805.1 Nitrospirota bacterium
AGCCAGACGTTTAGCCGAGCTGGTTCTGGAAGATTTTCGGGATGCCGAGCATGGCGGGTTCTTTACGACCGCCAGGGACCATGAGGCATTGATCCTCCGTAGCCGCGAAGGTCCCGACGGCGCGACCCCCAGCGGCAATGCGGTGGCTGCCTCTGTGTTGGCCCGCCTGGCCTTTCACTTCGGCCGGACGGACTTCCGGGAGGCTGCAACGGAGGCGATCCGTGCCTATGGCCGTCAAGTCGCGCGCTACCCCCGTGCCTTTGCCAAGAGCCTTGCCGTTGTGGATTTGCTCCTGACCGGTCCGACGGAGCTGGCCTTGATCGGGACACCGGGCGAGCCGGGCTACGAAGCCCTCCATGCTGAGGTCAACCGCCACTATCTCCCCAACCGGATCATCGCGCACCACGATCCGAACGGCCCGGCCACGCAGCACCCCCTGCTGATCGGCAAGGGCAAAGGATTGGTCAACGGGAAGGCGGCCCTCTATATCTGTCGAAACTTCGCCTGCCAGGCACCGATCGCAGTCCCAGAAGCCGTTGCGGAAGCCTTGCACAAGCACGTATCGGGAGGGGCAACGGATTCGACCGCGGGGCAGAAGGCACTCGACGGTCGGCAGCTCCAGGGCCATGCGACAGCTGGCGGCACCGGTGCTTACGCCGTCCGCTTCGTGAATCACTCACGAAACACCTGGGGCTACGGGCCCCTGGGCTCGACCGGTCTCACCGTCAGCAAGCTTGGCTTCGGCGGCTATCGCGTCGATGAGGAAGAACCCGAACACCGTGCCGCACTCGTCAAGGCCTTGCGGGAGGGCTGTAATCTCATCGACACCTCCACCAATTACATGGACGGCGAAAGCGAGCGGCTGGTCGGGTCCGTCTTAGCCGAGTTGATCGCACAGGGGAACCTGACACGGAACGAAGTCATCGTTGTCTCCAAGATCGGCTATGTGCAGGGCCAGAACCTCAAGCAAGCGGAGGCCCGCGAGAAAGCCGGCAAGCCCTACCCCGATATGGTCAAGTACGGCGAGGGCATCTGGCATTGTCTGCATCCGGAATTTTTGGCCGACCAGTTGCACCTGTCGCTGGATCGTTTGGGGCTAGACACCCTGGATGTCTGCCTTCTGCACAATCCGGAATATTTCCTGTCCGATGCGATGCACCGCCGGGAGGATCAAAGCACCGAGGGCATAGTCAGGCTGCGCAAACGATTTTACGACCGCCTCCAGCAGGCCTTTGCCTACTTCGAAGCCCAAGTCGCCGCAAGCCGCCTGCAATATTACGGGGTGTCTTCCAATACCTGCACGGCGCCGGCCGAGAATCCGGAGGCCACGTCGCTGAGTCTCATGCTGGATGCCGCAACAGCCGCGGCCGAGCAAGCAGGCAGCCGGACCCATCACTTCAGGGTGCTCCAGTGTCCGATGAACCTCCTTGAGTCGGGCGCGCTTCTGACCGCCAACACCGGTCCCAGCGGGAAGCAGGCTCTTCTCGATCTGGCGAGAGAGGCTGGCATGGCGGTCCTCGTCAATCGTCCGTTGAATGCCATGCCGGCCAAGGGAGGGACCATGATCCGCTTGGCCGAGCTGCCGATCGAGCCCTCGACGGTCTCCTTTGAAAGTCAGAAAGGCATAGTCGCAGGGCTGGAGCAAGAGTACAGGCGAGAAATCGCCCCGCAGGTGCCGCATTCCGGTCAGGGGCTTTCGCCTCAGGAGTACTTCACCTGGGCGGATGAACTCGCCAAGATACGTCCCCGCATCCAGAGCCTGGAACATTGGGAACAGGTCGAGAATCAGATGATCGCTCCGCACATCAATCAGGTGCTCCGCGCCTTGACGCAGATCATGACCGGTGAGTTGGGTGACCGCTGGCAGGACTGGCGGGAACGCTATCTGCCTGAATTGCTGGTGCTGTTGAAGGAACTGCGGCGGGAGGCGACGATCAAAAGCCGGGACACAACCTCGGCCATCACTACGCTCATCGATGTCTTGCTCCCGGAGGCCAAGCGGAAAGAGCCCTTGTCACGGAAGGCTCTGTGGGTGGTGGCGTCGACCCCCGGCGTCACCAGCGTCTTGAACGGGATGAGGACGCCCGCCTATGTGGACGATTCGATGGCGATCCTGAACTGGGAGCCCCTGCCCAACATCCGTCCGATCTGCGAAGCGTTGAAAGCGGCTTCTTAGCCTCCGCCGGTCTTGCCATAAAATTATCCGGTTCAAAGTAGTTGTGCTACCATCCCGCTAAACCTGTGTAGGGAGCGGGGATGATTGGCATGATCGGTCTATTGCGAGGGCTGGTTTCGGCTGTGTGGTTGTTCGTGGCCGCGACCCATCTGAACTTGGGAACGGCCCAGGCCAGTCAGGATTCTGCTCCCGCTGGGACGGAGCCCCCTTCAGCCAGCCGGGAAGATCAGACGCGAGAGCGTCCTGATGAACCTGCGCGAGACATCACGCACTTCCACAGAGACCGCGCCATCTATAAAGAAGGCACGAGGGAAAAGCAGCCGGTTAATTGGCCCGATGCGTCGGTTCTGATACTGGACAAGACCGAACTGCATCTGGACAAGGCCTTGAAGAATCCGGACTGGCTGCACCTCGGCTTGCACCAGCGGACTCGCTACGAAACGCTCAGCGAACCCTTTCAGAAAGGCCAGGCCAGCGGCGAGCACATCGTCGCGCTCCAAACTCTGCCGAGTCTGGGCATCCACCACAAGTCGTTCCGGTTTTTTGCGGAGATGATCGATGCCCGTGTCTACGGCTCGTCGGACCGGTTCGTCAGGACCGATTCGTTCGTGGATCAGACGGATATCTTGCAGCTCTATGGAGGCTTGGGCGAGCACAACTTTCTGGGGACGGGACTCCATGCCGAGGCGACTTTTGGCCGGCAAACGCTCGACATCGGTTCGCGACGCTTGATCGGGCGCAATCAGTTTCGGAATACGATCAATGCATTCGACGGCCTTCACGTCAGCCTCGGAGACGACAAGGTCTGGCAGCTGAGAACCTTCGTGCTTGCGCCGGTCCAGCGGCTCACGGTCAAGCCAGATGCCGAGGCGCGAACCTTGCTCTGGGGCGCTTTCTTAGGGCAGAGGGGACTCAAGTGGGCCCATACGGATCTCTATCTGTACTTTTTGGAAGATGAAATCAAGCCCGGCGCCGTGCCGGGCTTGCAACGATCGTTGCTCATGCCTGGGTTCCGACTGTTCAAGGAGGCGGCCCCAGGAGAGTTCGACTACGAAGGCGAAAGCATCTGGCAGATGGGACGGGCCGCCTTGGTCCAGGGAGGCCCGCAGATGGACAAGTTCGCCCACTTCCAGCACATTCAGATCGGCTACACGTTCAACGCTCCCTGGAAGCCGCAATTGCTTATTCGCTACGACTATGCCAGCGGCAATCGCGATCCCAACGGCAAGACCGACGGGCGATTCGACACCTTGTACGGTCCCGTCAATTTCGAGTTGAATCCGACCGGCATCTTCGAGGTCTTTGCCCGGTCGAACATCAGCTCTCCTGCCTGGAGACTGGCGGTCGAACCGACCGAACTGTCACGGGTGACGTTCCAGCACCGTCTTTTTTGGCTGGCCCAGTCGCGGGATCAATGGATCAATACGGGGTTGCAAGACCAGACCGGCAGGGCAGGCAATTTCCTGGGACATTTCTTCGAAGCGAGAGGACGATGGTTGCTGTCGTCGAATTTCTCCTTGGAGCCGGGCTGGTGTTACTTGGCCAAGGGAAGTTTTATTTCCAACCTGCTGGCCGCCGGAGCTCCGGGCACGCCCAACGATAGGAATGCGACCTACTCCTACATCCAGGCGGTGATGAACTTCTAACTACTGGAGGGCTCGTTCGACCAACTGGCCTTCCACCTGGACCCGCTTCCGTTCCAGTTCGTGTTTCTGCAGGCGCAGGTCCTCCACCGCTGTTTCGAATCGTTGCTGGCGGACATGCCATTCCTCCAACAATTGGAGTTTCCCGCTCGGATTCTCGTCGGCCTGTTTGACCCGTTCCTTTGCAAACATAAGCTGGTCACGCTGCAATATCCACTGTTGCTTGTGGAGTTGCGCGCTGGTCAGGTCCAACGTCCGCAACTCGCGCAGCGTCGGATCGGTCGCTTCCGGCATCCCCTGCAGATCGGCGATCCGTTTCGTGATCTGTTCGAGGCTGATGCCCAGACGAATGATCTCCTTGTTGATCAGGCCGAGAGCGGGATTGCCGGCCGGTTCGGCTTTCTGCTCCGCACTCCCCGCTCCAGCACAGCCAATCATCCCTGCCAGCGCCCCACACATCAGTGCGCCCATCACCATCGTCCTCAGTCCTCTTGCCATAGCGCCTCCTCGCAATAGATCCATCTGCTGACACAAGGCCATAACACATTGGCTTCGCAGCATCAAGCATTGGCATGGCCCTGAGATGCAATAACGCTTGATAATGCAACGCACATGGCTTACAAATTCCTATGCTCAGTGCGAATATCTGCCCCAGTACGATTCGTAGTTAATCGGAAACATTGAATGGTTCGTGCCTCGCTGAAAAATCCTTACGCCGTCGTGGCGATCAGCTTGATCGTCATCATCCTCGGCGTGGTCTCCTACAAGAAGATGGTGGTGGACATCTTCCCGGAGATCAACCTGCCGGTCGTGGCCGTGGTCACCTTCTACAAAGGCATGGGGCCCTCCGAAATCGAAGGGGCGATCACCCTGCGTCTCGAGCAACTCTACCTGCAGGCGTCTTACATCGAACACATCGAGTCCCGCTCGCTGCCCGGCGTCAGTCTTGTCAAGATTTACTTTCAACCGTCCTATGACGTCAATGCTGCCGTGGCGGAAATCACGAGCTTGACCTATTCCACCCTCCGCTACCTGCCGCAGGGCGTGTTCCCGCCCATCATCGTGAAATTCGGCGCCACCAGTCTCCCTATCGCAGACCTGACCGTCAGCAGCGAGACGATGGGTGAGAAGGAAGTCCGCGACCTGGCCTATTTCACGGTGCGGCCTCAATTCGGCGGCGTGCCGGGCATTTCGCTGCCCCCGACCTTCGGCGGCGAGGTCCGCCAGATCACGGTCTTTCTGGACCGGGAACAGATGCTGGCCCGAGGTATCTCGACCAGCGACATCGTCAATGCGGTCAATACCCAGAGCCTCCTGCTCCCGGCCGGGGACGTCAAGATCGGCGATTTCGACTACAACCTCTACACCAACAGCATGATCCAGGTCGTGGATCAGATGAACGCGATTCCGGTCAAGATCATCAACGGTGTGCCGGTGTCCCTGAAAGAAGTGGGCAAGGCGGTGGACTCCACCATGATCCAGACCAACGTCGTCCGCATCGACGGCCACCGGTCGGTCTATATCCCGGTGATGAAGCAGGCCGGGGCCAACACGCTGGCCGTGATCGACGGCATCAAGGCGGCGCTGCCCAAACTGATCGGCTTGCCGGCCGGGCTCGACGTGAAGCTGATCTTCGACCAGTCGCTCTACATCCGCCAGTCCATCCAGACGCTGGAGCACGAAGGGCTCATGGGAGGCGGCCTCGCCTGCTTGATGGTGCTCTTGTTCCTGGGGAGCCTCCGGTATACCGTGATCATTGCGCTGGCCATTCCCCTGTCCGTCACGGCCGCCTTCATCGGGCTGTATTTCACCGGGCATACCATCAACATCATGACGTTGGGCGGCTTGGCGCTGGCGGTCGGCCGGTTGGTGGATGACGCCATCGTGGTCGTGGAAAATACCCACCGGCATTTGGATATGGGCAAATCGTCCTTGCAAGCGGCCGGCGATGCAACCAGTGAAGTGGCGCTTCCGATGCTCGTAATCACGATCACCGTCTTCCTTGTCTTTCTCCCCATCGCGTTCTTCACCGGCATCATCAAGTTCCTCTTTGTTCCCCTGGCGCTCTCGGTCGGCTTCGCGATGATGGCGTCCTATGTGGGGGCCCTCTCCGTGGCGCCTGTCTGCCTGGCCTTTTTGCTGAAGGGCAAGCATGGCGCGGAAGCGGCGCATGAGAAACAAGCGGCATCGGGCTTGACGGCGCTGTGGCAGAAGATCAACCTCTTCGACCCCTTCGTGGTCCGGTACGTGCAGGCGTTGCGCTGGTGCCTGCGGCACAAAGCCATCGTGATCGTCACGGTCGCGGCGATTTTTGCCGGATCGATCGCCATGGCGCCGCGCCTGGCCACCGAGTTTTTTCCGAAAGTAGACGCGGGCCAGTTCATCCTGAATGTCGGGGCTCCGGAAGGCATGCGGGTGGAGAAGACCGAAGCGATCGTGGGCAAGATCGAGACGCTCATCCGCGAGGTCATTCCGCCGGATCAATTGGAGCAGATCGTGGCCAACATCGGCGTGCCGCAGGGCTGGATGGTGCTCTATACGCCGGTCGTAGGCCCCCACCAGTCGTTCATTCTGGTCAGTCTCAAGCAAGGCCATACCGTAAGGACCGACGACATGGTGGACGCGCTCCGTGAGAAGCTGGAGCGGGAATTGCCGGGCCTGAAGTATGCGTTCCAGACCGGCGGCATCGTGAGCGACGTCTTGAACTTCGGCCTGCCAGCCCCCATCGACATCAAGGTCAGCGGCCCACGTTTGACTGAAGTCGCCCAGGTCGCCTCCCGCATCCGTGAGGTGGCTGCCCTGGTTCCCGGGACGGTGGACGTGCAGGTGCGGCAGGGCATGAGTTATCCTGAGCTGCACTTGGCCGTTGATCGGTCCAAGGCGGCCTACCTCGGACTCAACGAGCAAAAGATCGTGACCGACGTGATCACGGGGCTCAGTTCCAACGTGCAGCTCAACCCCGGCTACTGGATCGATCCCAAATCCAACAACGCCTATTTTGTGGTCACCCAGTATCCAGAGCAGACACTGACCAAGTTCGAAGACTTCCTGAACATTCCGCTCGTAGGCGTGAAGGTGGAGGAGGCCGGTTCTGCGAGCGCCGTCTCCGCCCAGAACCGCGGCAGCGCGCTCGCCTTGCAGCAGACGCCGTTCCCCGAGCGGCCGACGCTTCCGCAGGCCGAGGGCGCCGCCCGCGCGCCGGTCGTGCTGCGCGATCTCATCGAAGTGACCAGAAAAAACGGGCCCGAGACGGTGGACCATTACAACCTCCAGCGGACCATGGACGTCTTGGTCGATGTGCCGGGGAACGACCTCGGCCGTGTGGCCGGCAAGCTCGAAGAGGCGCTCGCCAAGCTGGACCTGCCCAAGGATGTCGTGGTTACCTTCAAGGGCGAGGTGGACAGCATGCGCCAGGCGCTGGTCGGATTCGGCGGAGGGCTCCCCCTGGCGATCGTCCTCATCTACCTCGTGATGGTCGGCCTGTTTCGCTCGTATCTGGATCCCTTCGTGATCATGTTTGCGGTCCCGCTGGGACTCATCGGTGTGATTTGGATGTTGTTGCTGACCAACACCTCGCTCAACGTGGAATCCCTCATCGGCACTCTAATGATGATCGGCATCGTGGTCTCCAACAGCGTCTTGCTCGTGGACTTTGCCAATCAGCGGATGCGGGAAGGCGCCCCGCTGGAAGAAGCCGTGGTGGATGCGGGCCGCCTCAGGATCCGTCCCATTTTGATGACTTCGCTGGCCACCATCATCGGTCTGGCGCCGATGGCGTTGGGGATCGGTGAAGGCAGCGAGGCGAATATGCCGCTGGCGCGGGCGGTCATCGGCGGACTCTCCGTGTCCACCGTGATGACCCTGCTGTTCATCCCCGTCCTGCATGCGCTCGCCCGACGCAGCTCGATGGTCGAGGCGGTCGCCTCGCCCAAGGGCAGTTAAAGGAACCGTATGATGCGAACTCTTGCACCGACAGAAGGAGGTCAGGCTTGACAGAGCAGGACCATGACGTGCCGGATGATGTCCATGCAGCCGATGCCGGGCCTCCCCCAAGCCGGCTGAGGATTGTCCTGATCGCAGCGGCCGGCCTGGCCCTCCTCGTGGCGGCCCTGGTTTTCTTCCAAAGCCGGCGTGAGACCGGCTCCACTTCCGAGGCTGCCCGGGCGGTCCCCACCCCCGCTTCGATGGGGCAGCACTTGGTACAGGTCGTCAAACCCCAGCGTCGAGACGTCGCACGGACCCTCACCTTGCCGGCCAATATTTCGCCGTGGTACCAGGCCACTCTCTATGCCAAAGTCTCCGGCTATCTGAAATGGATCGGCTTCGACAAGGGCGACGTGGTGAAGAAGGGGCAATTGCTGGCCATCATCGACGCGCCAGAAATTCAAGACCAGTATGAGCAGGCCCAGGCCGACGCGGCCATCAAGAAACTCACCTACGAACGGCTCTTGAGCGTCTGGAAGGAAAACCCGGACGTCATTGCCAAACAAGATGTGGACGTCGCCGAAGCGGCGGCGGAAGGGGCCAAACAATTGGCCGAACGGCGGCGGACGTTTCTGGGCTATACCAAAATGACGGCCCCATTTTCCGGAGTCATTACGGCCCGGTTTGCCGATCCTGGCGCGCTCATTCAAGCGGCGACGGGATCGGCCACGCAGGCCACGCCTCTGTTTACCCTTATGGACATGGATCCGGTGCGGATTTACGTGAGCATTCCGCAGGAGTCCGCGATGCTCGCCAAGCCCGGCGTGCCGACCACCCTGTCGATCAAGGAGTTGCCCGGGCAGGAGTTCAAGGGGACCATCACACGCACGACCGAGGCCTTGGACCCGGCCACCCGCACGCTCCTCGTCGAGATCGACCTGCCCAACAAAGAGCACCAGCTTCAGCCCGGCACGTTCATCAACGCGACGCTGTATTTGGAACGACATCAGAATGCGCTGACCCTTCCGCCGGCTGCGATTGAGCCGGGCAAAAATGCGAATCCCAAAACTGTCTTTGTCGTCGAGCAAGGGAAGGCCCGCCGGGTAGCGATCAAGACCGGCATTGATGATGGAGTTTCCGTCGAGGTGGTCGAAGGCTTGACCGGAAACGAGGACGTCGTGATCGTCGGCAAGAGCAATCTTCAGGACGGACAGACAGTGACAGCCTCGGCCTACGATCTTCCGGCCGGCAAGTCGGCCAGCCAGAAATACTAGACAACGATGAATGAGGAACGATGAACGCTGAACGCCGGGTTCAGAACCTGTGTCATTCAGCGCTCCGTCTTTGCCCTCCTCGTTTTTCCGTCATTCATCGTTCAGCATTCATCATTCATCGTTTCCACGAAAGGAGCCACCCATGCCGGCCATCCTCTTCGTCTGTCTGATGCTCCTCGTGGTAGGGCATCCGCATTTCCTGTCCGCCCAGCCGAACGACTCAGTTCGAGACTCCGCGCCGTCATCCGGCACGACCTCGGCCCCGCCGCCATCCAAGTCTTCCCCCCCGTTCCTCAGCCTGAAAGACGCGATCGAGACAGGCCTGGCGGAACACCCGCTGATCGCGCGCGCGCGCGCCACGTCCAAAAGCGCGGCCGCCGAGACGAAACAGGCCAAGGGCAGGCAGTACCCGTGGCTCGAAGCGTCTGTGGCCGGGGGCGCCGGCTCGATCCGCGTGTTGAGCAGCGACGGCGCCAACGTCCATGCCGCCGGCGACCTAGGCTCCAGCTTTCGCAACCGAAGCGGGTTTCATCAATATGGCGGCGGTCGCGGCTTCGCCTTGGCCGGAGCCTTGCCCAAGTACAACCAGAACATGACGACGGGAGGATTGATCCTCAATCAGCTCATTACCGATTTCGGCACAACCGCCCACCGCATCCTGTCCAGCCAGGCATCGGAAACGGCCACGGAGAAGGAGATTCTCACGAACAAGGCCCTGGTCATTCTGAACGTCCAGCAGGC
>JACQCB010000062.1 GCA_016201805.1 Nitrospirota bacterium
CCTTGACCACGTCCGGCACCCACCTTGCGGCCCGTCCTTCGTAGGGGCCCGAAGGATCCAGAATTTTTTCGGCAAAGAAGGTCGAGATGGTCTTGGTGCTGTTGATCCGGGCTATCTCCTCCGGCGAAATGGACCGGATGCCCACTTGCACCAGCGGAAGCCCATCCTCCACGACCCGGGCCATGACGCTGGCATGACTGAAGGGATTGCCTTGGTAGGCCTGGCGGAGATCGCCATGCGCATCCACCTGTACCACGCAGAGATCCGGACACTGTCTGGCATGGGCCCGGATCGCGCCGAGCGCCCCGGTATGTTCCCCCGTGAGCGTCAGGATGAACCGGCCTGGCTCCACGTGAGGCCGGACGAACGCTTCGATCGCCTCCACGGCCTCCCGGTCGACCTTTCCCTGCAAATCCAACGCCGCCGCCGTGGCCACACCGCCCCATTCCCGGTAGGGCTCGCAGTCGAGCGTTTCATCGTAGAGTTCCACCTGCCGGGACGCTTCGAGGATGGCCGCAGGGCCACGGTCCGACCCGGGCACATAGCTGGACGTGTGTTCGTAGGGCGCGGGCAACACATAGACCCCGGCCTGATCCGGATGGCACCACGGCTCATCGAGGCCGAGGAAATTCTCATCCGGACCGAGCCAGCCAGCCGGGACCGCCATGGTCACTTGCGGGCGCGCGGCTTCTTCGGGAGATTTTCGAGCGGGATGAAGACGGCTAGGGCCACCACGGTCGTCCACCGGTTGGCTTTGCCGACGGCCGACTGCGTAATGTTGAGCGTCCGGACGATCTTCCCCCCCATTTTAAAGACCTGTTCACGTTCCTTCCAGGCCGAATTGGGGTCGAACTCGATGCCGAGCGTCGTGGCCAGCATCTGCGCCGCCAGGTCTTCCGTATACTCACCCGTCTCTTCGTCCGTTTCACCGTGGGCGTGATGTTCCGAAAGGTAGCCGTAGGTCCGGCGGTCGGTGGGAATGGCCAGCCCGATGGACGCCGACACCAGCCGATTGCGTTCGTTGGTTTCCGACCGGGCCATCACGCAATAGGTGATCTCGCCCGGATTGAGCAGCGCCTCGCCCCGCTTGCGGGGAATGATTTTACAACCCGGAGGGAGGATGGACGACACCCCCACCAGATTGCAGTAGGCCACTCCCGCGCCGCGCAGCGCCTGCTCGAACGATGCCAGCTTCTCTTTGTGGACCCCGACGCCCCTGGTGAGAAACATATGAGTTGGAACCATCGTGCCTCCCTTCTTCCTCCCTGAGCCGCATCGACTCCCCAGGAGACAGTCTTTTGATCGAAAACGCCGTGAGATGTCCGCCTACCGCGACCCCTCTTGCACAGGGTCGCATTTGTACCAATTTGCAGCCGTTTCCGCAATATGGCGGAGCAAGTTTTTTTGAGAGTGGCCACGGAGGGCTGGGAGCGTCTATCAGGTCGAGAGGCGGATCAAGAGAAGGTTGAGGATCAAGGGGTGCCCGATTCTCTGAGATTCAACACCAGCAGCTTCGGCTCGGTCATCTCTTCGATCGCGTAACGCACCCCTTCCCGTCCGAGTCCGGAATCCTTGACCCCGCCGTAGGGCATGTGGTCGGCACGGAACGTCGGCACGTCGTTGGCCAGCACCGCTCCGACATCAAGATCGCGATACGCGTTGAAAATTCGATCCACATCGCGGGTGAAGACCCCGGCCTGAAGCCCGAAGTCGGAGTCATTCAGGGCTTCGATCGCCGCCTCGAACCGCTTATACCGGCTGACCGTCACGACCGGCCCGAACACTTCACGGCAGGACACCTTCATCGCGGGAGCCACATCGGCCAGCACCGTGGCCTCGACCAACGCGCCGCGCCGCTTCCCGCCGGCCAGCAGCTTGGCGCCCTGGGCCACCGCTTCCTTGATCCACTCTTCCACCCGACAGGCCGCCGCCTCATCGATCAAGGGACCGATCACGGTGGCCTCCTCCGTCGGGTCCCCGGCCTTGACCGTCGCGACACGTCCCAGCAACGCCGCCACGAACCGATCGTACACGGCCTCGTGCACATGAATGCGCTGGACCGAAATGCAGGTCTGGCCTGCATAGGCAAAGCCGCCGGTCACGCAACGCTGCGCAGCCTGTTCCACATCCGCATCCGGCTCCACAATGACGCCCGCATTGCCGCCCAGCTCCAGCAGCACCCGCTTCTTCCCGCACTTCGCTTTGAGCATCCACCCGACCGTCGCACTGCCGGTAAAACTCAAGATCTTCAGGCGCGGATCGACGACCAGCCGCTCGGCAACGGTGTTGTCGCAGGGGACGACGCTGAGCGCGCCGGGCGGCAACCCCGCCTCCAGAACGACTTCACCCAGCAGCAGGCTTGTCAACGGCGTCTGGGGAGCCGGCTTCAGCACGATGGGGTTGCCGCAGGCCAGGCTTGGGGCAACCTTGTGTGCGACCAGATTGAGCGGAAAATTAAAGGGCGTGATCCCGAGCACCGGCCCGACCGGAAACCGGCGCACGATGCCCAGGTAGGATTCCGTTCCCGGCGTGAGGTCCAGCGGGATCACTTCACCCGGAAGACGTTTGGCTTCCTCGGCAGCGATAGTGAAGGTCTGAATGGCCCGGCTGGTTTCGCGCCGCGCATCCGAGATCGGCTTTCCAGCCTCGGCCGTGATGGTCCGTGCCAGTTCCTCGCGTCGTGCGGTCAATGTGCCGGCTATTTTCTGGAGCGCCGCGGCCCGGACATGGGCGGGCAAACGACGCATGACGTGGAACGCGGCGACTGCCGCCGAGACCGCTTCCTCCGCTTCCGCCGCCCCGGCCTGGCAGACCTCCGCCACCGTGCTGCCGTCGAAGGGGTTGCGGACCGGCGCCGCCGTCTCCGTGCGGCGCCACTGGTGACCGATCAAAAAGGGGCGCGCAGATCCCACAGCAGGCTCCTCGATTCCCGCC
>JACQCB010000063.1 GCA_016201805.1 Nitrospirota bacterium
CAAGAACGGCTGGGTGATGGCCAGCGAACTGGGCGCCTACGTCACGCAACAGGTGGAGCAGGCGACCGGCGGGACACAGCACCCCCAATTCGTGCGTCTGGACGGCGACGGGGACGTGGTGCTGATTGAAGGGAAGAAGAGTGCCTACCGGGTTGAGCCGGAGCCCAAAACGGCGGCGGAACGGTTGGCGGCGGCGAAAGAAGAATATGAGAAAGCCTATTCGCTCTTGCAGCAGCAGAAGTCCGTGCAAGAAGCCCTGGAACGCCTCGACAAAGCCCTGGCCTACGACCCGACATACGGCGATGCCTATGTGCTGAAGAGTTATCTCTATCTGGAATTATTGCCCAATCTGGATGCCGCTCTGGCGGCAGGTGAGCTGGCCATCCAACACGCCCCCAAGAATTCTGATTCCCACTACACCCTGGGACTGATCCTGCAAAAAAAAGGGCGGTTTGCCGAAGCGGAGCGGGCCCTGCTGCAAGCCATAGCCGTGACCCCGACCTACGCCGATGTCTATCTCTCGCTCGGCGACCTGTACCGGGAAGACCTCAAAGACCGGAACAAATCGGTGGAAGCCTACCGGCGATACTACGAGACGGGCGGCACCGACAACAGGGCTCGCGCCTATCTCGACCAAACCGGACCGAACCAGCCTGACACCAAACAGTGACGCCCACCATCGGCGTCAGTCCTTGCCTCCGCCCTTCAGATACCCCAGTCCGATTTTGAGCGCGCGTCTCGTCACTTCCGCCCAACGGACCTCCGGATATTCCGCGAGTACGGCGGCCGCTTTCGAATCCTGCACGTCCAGCTCGATGACCTTGATGATGCCCTCGTGAATTTGCACCTCAGCCACGCTGCCCTCCTTTGCTCCTAATCGGTTGCTTCCACGACCGTTTCGGCGTTTCGTTGACAGGTCCTGGAACGCATGCTAGCATGAACCGAATTTATTTTCCGGTACCGACCGCATCACCGCACAGCACCGTCTCTCTCGTTTATGGTCCGGCAAGCAGGCCCCGACAGGGCTCCCCAGGCGAGGGCCATGGGGCAGGAAGGAGCAACTCCATGATCTCGACAAAATCTCTGGTAACTCGGCTCACAGGCAGTACCTTGGCTCTCGCATTGCTGTTGGGATTGACCGCTTGCGGAGGCCCGCCGGCCTGGGTGAAGAAGGGCTCGGGTGTCTACAATGAAAAGGACAACAAGTCCTTTTACGGAGTCGGGGCGGTGACCGGCGTCCGCAACGAGCCCTTGGCCTGGGACGCGGCCGAGAACCGGGCCAGGGCCGAGCTGACCAAGAGTTTTCAAACCTACACCGCCTACCTGATGCGAGACTATGCCGCCTCGACCACGGCAGGGGATTTCAGCAAAGGGGTCGAAGAGCAGAACATCGAACGGGCGGTCAAAACCTTCTCCGCGGCAACCCTCAGCGGCGTCCGTCCCATCGACCGTTACAAGGACGACACCACCGGCACTTACTACGTGCTGACGAAACTCTCCCTGAAAGAAATGCAGGACGCCCTGGAACAGACCAAGGAATTGAACGCCCAGGTCCGCGACTACGTGCGCAAGAACAGCGAGAAAGCTTTCGCGCAGTTGGAGAAGGAAGAAGAGAAACAAGCGACCAGGAAGTAACTCCGTCGCAACGAACGACCGGTACGGAGCGATAAACGGCATGACGACCACACAGGACATCCTCCCGCAGGGAGCCTCCCGCCTTCGAATCGGAGCGGCTATCACCGCGCTGGTCCTCCTGCTCCCCCTGACGGGATGCGGGAGCGGAACCAAGGTCACCCGCGTGGACGAAGGGGTCGTGACGGATTTAAGCGGCCGCTGGAACGACACGGACTCCCGGCTCGTGGCGGAAGCGATGGTCAAGGAGGCGCTCGACAACCCCTGGCTGAGCAACTACACGAAAGCCAAGAGCCGGCAGCCCGTGGTGGTCGTCGGCACGATCCTGAACCGCAGCCATGAGCATATCAACGTCCAGACCTTCGTGACGGATCTCTCGCGCGAGCTGACCAATTCGCAGCGGGTCACGTTCGTGGCCGGCAAGGGAGAGCGGGAAGAGATCCGCGAGGAACGCCGCGAACAAGCCGTGCATGCCCGCGAGGATACGCAGAAGGCGCCCGGAAAAGAGATCGGCGCCGATTACATGCTGAAGGGAAACATTTCCACCATTCTCGATGAGTCCGAAGGCACCAAGGCGATCTTCTACCAAGTCGATCTTGAGATGGTGGATCTCGAAAATAACGTGAAGGCCTGGTTCGGGCAAAAGAAAATTAAAAAAGTCGTCGAACGGAAGCGCACGCTCTTTTAGGTTCCAATCCGTCAACCCTCTCCATCAGTCCGCCAGACCCGTGAGCAAATCCCGTCCGACAATCAGCCAGGCCATACGGCGTCCGGCCCGGCCCATTCTGGCCCTCTCCCTCGCCACACTCATCACGCTCCCCGGATGCGCCGCCACGACCAGCCACTATGCCCTCGTGGAAGACAGTCTGCGAGCCGGGAACGTCGCGCGCGCCGACCAGATCGTCGAACAGGCGGAACGCGACTACGGCACGACCGGCCGTGTCCTCTACCGGATGGACCGCGGCATGACGCTCCACTTGGCCGGACGGTACCAGGAAAGCAACACCGCCCTGGATTCGGCGGAGCAGGATGTAGAGGACCTCTACACCCGCCGGGTGCGCACCGAGACCAAGGCCTTTCTCGTCAACGACACCTTGTTGCCGTATGAAGGCGAGCCCTACGAGCAGGTCATGCTCAACGTGCTCAAAGCCCTCAACTATGCGGGGATGGGACAATTGACCGACGCGCTGGTCGAAGCGCGAAAGATCGACCACCGCTTGAACGTCCTCTCCGATCAGGTCCGCGACAATAAGGACGCCTATCGCGACGACGCCTTTGCCCGCTACCTCACCGGCATCCTCTACGAAGCGACCGGCGACCTCAACAATGCCTTCATCGCCTATCGAAAAGCCTATGAAGGCTATCGCCAGGCGCAGCTCTGGGCCCGCGTGGCCGCGCCTTCGACGCTGCGAACGGACCTGCTCCGGGTGACGGAGGCGCTGCATTTGACCCAAGAGCACCAGGAGTATCGGCAGGCCTTCCCGGACGCAACGTGGCAGCTGGCCTCCCAACAACAGGACCTCGCCCAGATCGTGGTAATCGGCTATAATGGCGTCGCGCCGAAGAAGGAAGATCAGTTTATCGATCTCCCCATCAGCCTCAACGCCCTGCAACTGGTCTTGCTGGCGAAAGGCGCGATAGGTCCCAGCAATCAGGACACCCGCATCACGGAGAGTCTTCTCTATGGGCTCAACGGCCGGGTGGTTCGCGTGGCGCTCCCGCGCCTGGTGCCGCAAAAAACGCACGTGGCCTACGAGCAGATCCAGTTGGCGGGGACAGCGGGGAGCGGGCAAACTTTCACAGGCCGGACCGAGTTGGCGCAGGATTTTACGGCCCTGGCCGCCAAGAGCCTGAACGACCGGTACACGCAGATCGCCGTGAAAGCCGTCGCACGCGCGGCGGTGAAATATGCGTTGGCCGAGGGAGCCGGCCAAGGGGCGCGCGCGGCGGCGGGAAAAGACGCCGGCCCGCTTGCGGGGATTCTTGTCCGCGCGTTCGCCCATGCGCTGGCCATCGGCTCGGAAGAAGCCGACAAACGGAGCTGGCGCACCTTGCCGGACGAGATCCAAATCGCGCGGCTCTGGGTGCCTCCCGGATCGTACGAATTGCGGGTC
>JACQCB010000028.1 GCA_016201805.1 Nitrospirota bacterium
AGAACGCGACCAAGCGCCCCTCCAACCGTCGCACGGACTGCATCGTCCTGATCTTTGAGCGCGTTTTTCAACATGGGGACCAGCTCTTTGCCGCCGATTTGGCCCAAGGATCTCGCCGCTGCAATCCGAGGTCTCGGCAGAGGATCGCCGAGCAGGAGTTGCAGGGCTCCGATCACATCCTCCCCACGGCCATTTCCCAACGCCTTGCCGACGGCCGCTCTGATGCCGGGCTCGGCATTCCCGGTCAGACCACGCACCACTTCGGCGCATTCGCTGTATGGAGTGCCGAGGCGCAGCAGGGCCGCCAGGGTCGCAGCACGTACCGCTGGATTTACGTTGGCCAACGACTTCTTCAAGGCCGGCACGGAGTCCGATGCCCCGATCTCCCCCAGACTGACCGCCGCCGCCGCGCGGACCGCCGGAATGCGATCGTCCAACGCCGTGATGAGCGCCGGCACGGCCTCGGTCAGCCCAAGATCGCCCAATGCCATCGCCGCAGCGCCTCGCACGGATGGTTGGGCGTCGCTTAAGGCCTTCAGGAGAATCGGCAGCGCCTGGCGATCTTTGAGATCGCCCAGCATCCGGAGTGCCGCGCCGCGATCCTCCGGGTTCGGCGCTTCCGCCGCCGCCCGGATCTTGGCCATCACCTCCACCCGTCCAAGCATGACCAACGCGCCGGAAGCCGCGACCCGCACACTCGCCTGCTCATCGGACAGGGCCTTCTCCAGCAACGCCGTCACCGACCGGTCTCCCGATCTTCCAAGTCCCTTGATCGCCGCAGCCCGCACCATCGCCGCCTGATCGTCAACCGCTTGCCTGAGCCGGGCAGACCGCTGCCCCGCCTTGAGACGTCCCAGCCCCTCGGCGGCAAGTGCGCGCACGAGACCGGACCCATCGCTCAAGCCGTCCTCCAAATACGGGATCGCATCGTCGGAATCCAGTTCCTTGAGCGCCGTATACCCGGCACCCCGCATCTGCTCCCGCATATCTGTGAGCACCGGCGTAATAAATCCGACCGCCACCTCCCGCAGCAGAGACTCCTCGTCCTTCCCCAGCGCCGCTTCCAGCCGCGCATAGGTCTTCAGCGCATCGACCGGCTTCCCGCGTTTGACAAAGGCCCTGATCGCCAGAGACAGGACCTCCGGAGACGGACTCCCTTCCTTGAGCGACGGCTCCAGCAGGGACAGCGTCTTCTCATACTGCCGTTGGGCAAAGGCAGCCTGCGCCTCCCGAACAACGTCGGCTTGTTTGACGCCGGCCGCCAACAGGCTTCCCGCCCAGCCCAACAGGCACGCCAACGCAACCCCGGTCGCGAGGGTTCGCCTCATGGCCAACCTCGGCTCCGCCATCCTCGACTGTTTCAGCACCTTCTCCATCGGCAAACCTTTCTGCTCGGACCGCACACCTGTGCCAATAACATTGTGAGAAAATGTCCGACTTCGCGTGGAAGGATGGCGAAGGGGAACCTGCGAGTCGCCGCTCCCCGGCGTGAATCAGCGCTGTCGCTCCACGATCGGCAGGATCTCGACAGATCGACCGAGCGAGCCTGGCCCGAAGCGGGGGTTCTCCACCACTTCATGCGCCGTGCGATGTTTGCCCGGCGCCTTCAACGAAAGCGCCGCCGTGACGCTTCCGTTCGACTCCACCGTCACCATCCGGTCCGAGACCAGGCCCGCTTGAGGATGCCACGCCGCCAGCCGATAGGTGCCGGGCGGAATATCCGCAATCGTGAAGACGCCGGAAGCGTCGGTAATGGCGTAATAGGGATTGTCGATGGCCAGCGCCCAGCTTTCCATGTAGGGGTGGAAGCCGCACTGCATGACGAAGGTGCGCCGCCCCTTGCTCAGATAGATCGGCCCCAGCAGAGACGCGCCCAATTCGTGTTCGTGCGAAGCGTGCAAATCGCCCCGCTTGTGATGACCGTTCATGGGCAGAGGCGAGTTGAACAACACGCGCGCGCCGAGGCGGGTCGAGGTCTCGTAGGCCTGAATGTCGTGCATGACCGGGTCCATGTTGACGACCTCGACGGCATGGCCGTCGCGCACGACCGTGACGAACGGCAGAAACTTGCAATCGCGGGCGTCTACGTGAGGCACCGAGACCCCGAAGGCCTTGCCCGCCGACACGCCTTCGAGCATGACGACGGCGTCCTTGAGCCCGCCGGAAGCGTCCACGACGAAGTCATGCAACAGCCGCCAGCCGTTTCCGTTCGAGATCCGGCCGCAGTACTGGGGGTCCGGATAGATGACGAGGTTGTAGCCCTTCGGAGCCGGAGCAGGTCCCTCCAGGCTGACCCGCCCGGTGACAACCCCTCCACCCGTGACTTCGACCACGTCGTAGGCCGCCGAGACGCCCCCGCTCAGCACGATTCCAAGACCCGACAACAGGGCCAGGAGCGCGACGATCGTACCGATCTTCGGGCTCCTCTTGCTTGCTTCGCGCCTCACGTTTCACGCCCCACGTTTCACGGCTGCTGCAACTCCAGCGTCGGCTTGATATCGACGACCTTCCCAAGCGCCTCGATCCCGAATCTCGGATTCTCTTCGACCTCATGAGCGCTCCGGCGTCCCTTGGGAGACTCGACCGTAAAGCTGGCGCGGACCGTCTGCTTGGCGGACACCGTGATGCTTTGCTCCAGCATCTTTCCAAGAGACGGATGCCAGGCTTGCAACGTGTAGTTCCCGGGCGGGACGTCAGGGATCGAAAAACTCCCGTCTTCTCCGGTAACCGCATAGTAGGGATGGTCCATCGCGAGTCCCCAGCTCTCCATGTAGGCATGGAATCCGCATTGCATGACGAAAATCCGGCGCCCCTTCGTCATACGAATCACTTCTTTCACAGGCTCGCCAGGGATATGCTTGTGATACTCGGCGCCGACGCCTAATTTAGGATGATGGGGGTTCATCGGCAGGGGCGTATTGAACAGGACGCGCGGACCGAGGTGCGACGTTTCGTAGGCCTGAATGTCGTGCATGACCGGGTCCATATTCACGACGACCACCTCCGCCTGATCCCGCACCACGGTCAGGAACGGCAGGAACCGACAATCTTTTGCTTCGATCGTCGGGGGGCTAAACGCAAACGCCTTCCCGCGTTCGATGTCCTTGAGCAGGATTACCACGTCCTTGAGGCTCCCCTCCGAGGCGATCGTAAAATCCTTCAGCAGCCGCCACCCCGTACCCGTCGAGATGCGACCGCAGTAGACGGGGTCCGGAAACGTAATCAAGTTGAACCCCTTGGGCGTCGGCTTGCCGCCGGTGATGGTCACCTTGCCCGTAATGGTGCCGCCGTCGGCCACCGTGATTTCTTCATAAGACCATGCCGGCGCCGCCGCCACCAGCAGCGCCAGAGCGATCGTCACACATATCGTTTTCATGCCGGCCTCCAACGACTCGCATCCATCACCACACGACCGTATCCTACTGAATCCCTCGCGATAAAAAAAGGGGGAGCCTGAACGGCTCCCCCTTCGTGCCTCGCCAACTCTCTCGTGGGCAGCCCGTCGTTACTTCGAGGCCACCGGGATCGCCTGGGCGGCTTCCGGCTGCTCCACCGCAGCTTTTCTCACGCCGGGAGTCGCTCCGGTAAGCGGCAGGAGCCGCTGATCGCCGGACGGCAACACGCGCAGATAGCCCCACTGTCCGGACTGCGAATAGGGCAACCGCTGGTTGCTCCAGACATAGTCCCCGGGCACGCGATACGGACCGCCGGCCGACCGGAGGAAGGCATCGATCGCCTCCGACCCGGAGAACTCGACCACGCTGATCTGATCGGCCCCGCGCATGAAGGGCTCGATCGGCCACTCGTGCTTCTCGACGCTGAACATCTGATTCTGCTCGTTGTTCGCGCCGAACACGTGGATGCGGACCGGATCACCCGCATGGGTCTCGATGATCGGCGTCACTGGATCCTCGGGCTTGTCCGTCTTGCACGGCTGGAACATCTTGCCCAGCGAGCAGCCGCTCTCTTCACGGAACTTGTAGGGTTCCGACCGGTAATTCACTCCGGTCAGCCCCGCCACGTTCTGCACGTAGGGCATGAAGCTGGTCCCGATGATGTTGTCCTCGTCCTGGAAGAACAACGCGGCATCGCGATAGTTGGCCCGCATCTCGTTCCCCGGAATCGACCGGTCGACGATCACGTCCGCCACCCAGCTGTTCTTCTGGGAGATGTCTTCGCCGGTCTTCGGGTCCCGGTACTTCGCGCCCTTGGGACCGATGATGACCGCGCCGAACAAGCCGTTGCGCGGGTTCGTCATCACGTTGCCCCAATCCCACACCAGCGAAGCCGCTTCCCCAAGGAACGGATCCGCGTAGTAGGTGTAGGTCCGGCTCTCGCCCGGCGCGATCGTCTGGTCCCCCGGATTGTTCCCGACGTTGGCGCCGAGCGAATCCTTCGGGTCAAAGGCCAGACCGATGGCCGAGAAAGACGCCCGGCCCTGCTTCATCTTGTTCTTCAGATTGACCTTGATGCAGTCTCCGACGTTCGCGCGGAGCGTCAGCGGCATCGGCTGGATGCCGGCGGCCACCTTGGAGACTTCCTCCTCCAGCACGTAGATCTTCGCGTCCGGATTGGACACCTGGATCTTCCGCTCGAAGTCCACCTCGATGGTATCGGGCGCCTTCGCGTTGAACTTCATGGACGGATGGTCCACGGCCACCACGTTAAAGGTCTTCACCGGGGCCTCCGCCGGACAGACCGGCAGCGCCGTCGGCATCTCGTTCCGCCTGGAGTAGCCGGCCGGGAGCTTCTGAAGATCCTTCTGCTCCTTGTCGAATACCCGCACGATGCCCCATCCCCCCTCGGAGAACTTGGAGGACCGGCCGTTGAAGTGGATATAGTCGCCGGCCTGGGCCCTGGGTCCGCCCGCCGCCGGCACGACCAAGTCATACCGCTCGGCGATGCCGATGTGCATTGAGTACTTCCGGTTGGCGTCGCCCGCGTACCGTTCGGACAAGAACGTATGGCCCGAGAGCGTCCAGGTCATCGTCTCGTTCATCAAGGTATGCAATAGACGGAACACCATCGTGTCTCCGACGTAGGCCCGCAGCATGGGCGTGTCCGGGTCCCCATGCACCGCGCTGCTGAAAATCTTGGACGTGTCCGGATTGTTGGCCAACCGCTGCGCGATCGGCTCGGCTCGGAAATTCAGGCCGCTTCCGGTCGTGTGCGTCCCGCCGTTCAGGAACGGCATCGGCGTCATGTAAATCTTCTCGGGCATCATGAACGACACGGTCTTGCCCGCTTCCAAAGCGACTTCAACCGGCTGCCCGGGAGGATTGCCGGCGGTCACGATGTTCACCGTATGCGGCACCGTGTCATGCACCTGCACCATCAATTCCCGGAAGCTGCCGTTCACGCCGTACCCGACCGGCTCCACCGTCCGGATGTCGGCGATGGGCCCGCTCCGGATGGGCTTCCCGGTCTTCGGATCGTGGTACGTGGACCCGACCGGCTCGATGATCAGCGTCCCGAACCCGCCATGCGGCCAGGTCGTGGCGCCGAAGGCATGGTCGTGCCAGAACACGGTGCCCACGTCGGCATCGGCCCAGAGCCGCTGCCGCACGAACTCCACGGTCACGATGTCGTTGGTCGGATGGTCGTGCTTGAGCGGCCGCTGCAAGGTGATCGTGTTCCCCTTGATCTCGACGATCCGGGCCACTTCGTTGCCCTGCACGTTGTCCGCGCCGACCAGAATTTCCGTCTTCACGTGGTACTGGCCCGCGTTCTTGACCGTAATGGTCTTGGCGCCCTTCTTCGCGGCCGCCGTCAGGACCGTATTCATCGGGGCCGGCAGGCCCTTCTTGTTCTTCTTCTCCAGCATCGTGAACGGCCGCACCGACTGCTCGTAGGAAAAGCCGGTGATCACCCCGTCCGACGCCTGGTTGTCGAACTGCAGGAAGTGCGGGTGGATGTTGATCTTGGACGACTGGAAGTTCGTGTAGTCGTCGTCCTCCCACTCGCTGGTCAGCATCCAATCGATGCAATCGTAGATGTTGGCGCGATAGACGAGCGGGTACTTGAGGTCATCGTTCGCCCGGATCGCCGACTCTTCCTCGTGCAGGACGTAGATCAAGCCGGTCGGGTCCACCACGGCCGGCTCCTTGCCCTGCTTCTTCGCCATGGTGATCGGCAGCTTGATGAAGTGGATGTTGTAGTACTTCTGGCCGGCGTTTTCAGGGCAGAGACTCCACCGCCCGTTCTCGCCCGGCTTGGCCTGCTCCGACGTCCGCTCCCCGCTGTCATCCTGGTGGATCATCTCCAGCCAGGGCGCGCCCACGTGCCCCGGCGAGAACATGACCCGCTTGCCGAAGTGCGGCGTCAGGTGCGGCCAGGCGACTTTCCCCGTCGCCGGCTCGAACATGATCGGGTGGCGCTTGCCCGGATGCGTGGACTTGTACTTGGGATTGTCGATCGCGCTTTCCCGTTCGCTCATCGCGCGAACCCCGTCCCAGGCCCAATCCAGCACGGTCGCATCGTAGGCCACGATCTGGCCCTTTTCATCGTCCTTATGGCCGGGCTTGCCCTGGGTCGGCAGCTGCATCTCCACCCAGTCCTTGATGGTGATCACGGCCGGGCTGGATTTCCAATTGCTCTTGCCCTTCTCGACGATCTGGAAGAACTTGCCGAACCAGTCCACGGTCTTGCCGATCAGCTTGTCCGACGACACGCCGACCGCGATCCGCCCCTTGCGGTCGGGCAGTTCGCGCAGGTCCGGCATCACGTCATTGTGGTTCTCGCCCGTCTGCAACGTGTTGTACACGCGCCAGTAGCCCCACATGCCGGCCACATAGTGGTGCGCCACGTGGCAGTGGAACAGGAAGTCGCCCGCCAGCTGCTGGCAGAGGCCCGATCCGCACTCCGTCTCCAGGTCCAGCGCCTCGGACGGCCCGATCACTTCCACGTCCACGCGGTCCGTCTTGGCCCGGATCACCGGATACTTCACCGGACCGTTCTTGGCCGCATGCCACATCGGCATCTCGTCGATCGCCCGCGGGCTGCGCGGCCACCGGATGGACCCGCCGTGCGGATGGTGCGAATGGAAGACTTCGGAGCCACCGTGCACCAGGCGGAACTTCGCCGGGTCGCCGATGTAGGAGCGAGGGATCGTGGGGGACGGATCGCCGAAGGTATAGGAGCTATACCCCATCGATTCGTCCTCGAACCCGAAATACTCGTGCTGCACGTGCATGTTGTTGATGCCGAACGGCTCGCTGCGATAGTTGATCGCGCGGCCGCCTGGCCGGTAGGCATCGGTCAGCGGATCGCGCTGCGGGAGGAAGTCCCCCTTCTTGTTGACCGGACGGAACGCTTCGTCGCCCACCTCGTGGTAGATCAGCACGAACTCACGGAAGTCCGGGCCGGTCCCGTTCTTGATCATCACCTGCCAGCCGCTCCGGGCCGGAGTCGCCTCGCCGGTGCCCAGCGGCTCCAGGTACTCGGAGCCCTTCGGCTCCACGACGAAGGTCCCGAACATCCCCATCACCGTCAGCTCGCGGTCATTGCTGAAGCTGTGGAATTGACGGCCGCCTTCCTGCGTGGTCGGGTGGATGTACCACTCGAATTCCTGGCTCTTGTCCTTGGCGACGATGGTGTCCGGATTAGTCGTGGTCGCCGGCTTGCCGGTTGCGCTGACCATCATGCTGGAGCCGTGGATATGAAGGCTCACATCCTCGCCCCCTTCCAGCTTGTTCCGCAGCGTGACCTTCACGCAGTCTCCCTGGTTCGCACGGATCACGAGGGGCTGGATCCACTGCGCCTGGATCCCCGGGATCACGGCGCCGGGATCGAACCCTTCCTTCTCGCGCGCGGCCTTGTTCTTGGCCTCTTCCGCGCGCACCTTCTCGAGATCCTCCGTCAGGGCGTACATGTATCCGGGATAGTAGTCCAGCCACTGATTGAGGGTGATCTCCACGTTGATGGCCGACACGTCGTAGGCCTTGACCGGCGCGTGGGCCGGGCACCGCCCGCCTTGCGCCGAGACCGGCTCCGTCCGCGGATCGGACATGAGCAACAAGTCCTGCCCGCCGGCTCCGTATTGGTGCATCATGGACATGTTGTTGTACATGCCGTCGCTCACATGCTGCATCTGGGCGTCCTGCCCCATCTGCAACATGATGCGCTCGTGCTGCCGCTCCACCATCGCCGCCCGCTCGGGACGTCCCTCCATCGTGTCTTCCATGATGGTCTGCCCCTTGAGCTTCTCAGCCCAAGCCGGGACCTGTGGCGACATCGCCGTCTGTTGGACGGTGGCGTGATTGGCGTGTGAGGAAGAAGGTTCGGCCGAGATGGCCAGCGGAGCGCCCATCAGGACCCCGCTGACCAGCAGACCGAAGAAACGAGTGACAGTGCGAAGCGAACCCTGGGAGTAATGCATTGGACCGGCCTCCTTAGATGCAATACACTGAAAAACGACCCTGACTGTTGTGATGAATGCCGCTACATGAACTGGTGGGTTGGTCTAGAACCTCCGATATGCGCGGTGAATCGTGAATCGTGGGCGAACATCCGCATCCCCACAAGGGGTGCAACGATACTCAAGTCGGCCGCTCCTGTCAACCCCTAGTTTTCCCGCGCCGGGAAGAAAACCGGGGGAGCCAGCCCAGGCGCTATGCTATTTTCTCCCTCGCCGGTTTTGTGCGATAATGGCGCCATGCTGTTGAAACGTCTGCTCGTCGGCCTCCCGCTCAAGACCGCCCAGGCCGTTCACGAACGACTGTCCAAGCGCCTTGCGCTGGCGGTCTTTTCGTCCGACGCCCTCTCGTCGGTCGCCTATGCGACCGAAGAAATCCTGCTGGTATTGGTCCTGGCCGGCACCGCCGCCGTATCCTGGTCGATTCCCATCAGCTTGATGATCATCCTGCTGTTGACCATCCTGACCCTCTCCTATCAACAGATCATTTATGAATATCCCTCCGGCGGCGGCGCCTACACCGTGGCCAAGTCCAATCTGGGCATATTGCCCGGCTTGACGGCCGCCGCCTCCCTCATGATCGATTATGTCCTGACGGTCTCGGTCAGCGTGGCCGCCGGGATTGCCGCCTTGACCTCGGCCGTTCCGGTCCTCTTTCCCTACCGCGAGGCGCTGTGCCTGACCGCCATTCTCCTTGTGCTCATGATCAATCTTCGCGGCGTCCGTGAATCGGGCCGCATCTTCGCCGTCCCGACCTACTTCTTCATCGGCATGGTCCTCTTGATGTTGGGCGTCGGGCTGGTCCAGGTTCTTCTGGGACAGCCGGGGCAAAGCGCCACGTCGGGTGGCCCCTCCACGTCGGCGGCTCCGGTCGCAGAGGGCCTGACCCTCTTCCTCCTGCTGCGCGCGTTTTCTTCCGGATGTACCGCGCTCACCGGCGTGGAAGTGATCTCCAACGGCGTTCCGGCCTTCAAACGGCCGGAGCCCAAGAACGCCTCCCTCACGATGGCGGGCATGGCGGTCATCCTGGGCGCCCTCTTCATCGGCATCAGCGCCTTGGCCTACCATTATGGAGTGCTCCCGCGGGAAAACGAAACGGTCGTCTCCCAGATTGCCCGCGCGACGTTCGGGGAGGGGGCGCTCTACTACCTCGTTCAGGTCTCCACCATGCTGATCTTGATCCTGGCAGCCAACAGCGCCTTCGCCGGATTCCCTCGCTTGGCGTCGATTCTGGCCCGGGACAGCTACATGCCCCACCAGATGGAGATGATGGGCGACCGCCTGGTCTTCTCCAACGGGGTCATCATCCTGGGCTTCTTCTCCTGCCTGCTCATCGTCCTGTTCGACGGCGACACCCACGCCCTGATCCCCCTGTACGCGGTCGGGGTGTTCCTCTCCTTTACCCTGTCGCAAGCCGGCATGGTCCGGCGGTGGCTGGCCAAGAAAGGATCGCACTGGCGCAAGAAACTCATCGTCAACGGCGTGGGGGCCGTCACGACCGGGGTCGCCACCCTGATCATCGCCGCGACCAAGTTCATGCATGGCGCCTGGATCGTCATCGCCTTGATTCCCCTGATCATCATGTGGTTCCGCGCTATCCACGCCCACTATGTCGCCGTGGACCAGCAGATCACCCTCGAACGGGACCACCGCCCGCCCCCGCCGAGGCGGAACACGGTCGTCATCCCTATCAGCGGGGTCAATCGCGCCGTGATCCGGGCGGTGGACTATGCGCGGAGCCACGCGTCGGACATCCGCGCCGTCCTGGTCAACGTGGACAAGGAAGGCACGGCGCTGACTGAAATCAAGTGGGCGCAATGGGGCTGCGGCGTAAACCTGGTGGTGTTGCCGTCTCCCTACCGGTCCGTGATGGGTTCGCTGCTGGACTACATCGAAGACCTGCTCCAGAAAGACCCGGACGGTTGGGTGACAGTGGTCATCCCGGAAATCCTGCCGGCGCGGTGGTGGCAGAACATCCTCCACAACCAGCGCGCGCTCATGTTGAAGGCCGCCTTGCTCTTCAAGGATCGGGTGATCCTGACCGACGTGCCGTTCCACCTCGAGCGATAACCGTGACGCATACCACGTCATACGCGACGCCTACGACGTGGGTGCGAAACTGTCGTCTTCTTACCGTTGCCTTCTTCCTGTGCTTGCCCAGCGGACAAGCCCTCGCCTTCAAGATTCTTGAGCCGGCCGAGCGGACCGTCCTGCAATCCGGCCAGACCGTCACGGCGACAATCGATCTCGGCAACGATCCAGGCGTGGTGCAGGTCCGCTATTATTGGTATGGGGAACTGGACGACACCCTGGTGCAGGAAGAACAGACGACATCTTCCGGCAGCATCGTGGCTCCAGCCGTACTGGTTTCGACCGCGCTGAACGACACGCCCTTCGGAGGCCCCTTGAAGGTTCCCCGGGACGCCATCGGGACCATGCGCCTGCTGGCGGTCGGCGACATCTCGCGGGGACGGTTGGGGGGACGTTCCACCTTCGACGAAATCCTGCTCACGGTCGAACCGAAGGCCGAACTCACGGCCATCGAGTTCGAAACCGAGAAGCCGTGGCGGCTGGGGCGAGACAGACAGGATGCAGGCTACGGACAAGTCGATACCTTGGGAAAGATTCTTGAGCTGCCGACGGTCGGGCTGTTTTCCGACGGCATGACGCGGTCCCTTCGGTCTCCGTTAACCGGCACCTCGTATCAGTCCTCCAACGAAAAAGTCATCAAGGTCCACCAGCGAGAGGGCCTGCTCCAAGTGATCGGCAACGGACGAACCACCATCACGGCCACCAACCGAGGCAAGCAGGCGACACTTGAGGTCGAGGTGGCCGTCAACGAAGAACCCAACGAACCGCCGATCGCGGATGCCGGCCCCAATCGAACGGTCAAGTCCGGAGCCAAAGTCGAACTGAGCGGATTGAAGAGCAAAGACCCGGAGGGGGAAGCCCTCTACTACACCTGGAGCCAGGTGCGGGGAAGCAAGGTGCCTTTGCTGGACGTCAACATGCCGAAAGCCTCGTTTGTGGCGCCGCAACTCTCCGAAAAGCGGCTCTACCGCTTCAAGCTGCGCGTCACCGACAAGAAAGGCGCGGACAGCCTGCCGGCCTATGTCGATGTGATCGTTGAGCCCTAGCAGGCTGGGAATGGGCGGCTGGGATAATCCCTTTGCTCGCGCACCGCGCACGCAGGATTGATCGGATTTGTATCGAAGTGGGCGGTGCTCGGTGGACGCGCGCAGTTAGGATCATCCCAGCCGCCCATTGCGGCCATGCTGAACAACCTTTTTGAATATCCTGGCAGGCTTTAGAAAAATTCAGCCTCCTTTCTACCTTCCATTCGTTTTCGTGAAAAAATACCAAGCTGTAAGGAAGCGTCCAATGACTGTTGATGACAGAGTCGTAACATTTCTAAAAGCGAACAAAGGGAAGGCTTTCTGTGATGCTTGTATTGCCTTACGCGTACCGCGTCCAGGCGGAGGACATATAAACAATACTCAGGCCTCAAACGCTACTAGACCCTTGAGGAATGTGGGAGGTTTTCTCGTTATTGGTGGCGAGTGTTCGAAATGCGGCGAGTCAAAACAGAAGGTTACGAAGGTTGTCTAGAATCGCGTAGGCTGGCCTTTTTGAGCAGCCTTCAAAACCTGGTTCTACACTCAAATTTCTAATCTAGGAGATTGCAATGGAACCAGAAGAACTTGCGTGGAAAGAGTATCAGCGCTTTGAAGACGACTTCTTGGATATCTGCGAATATGTCCAATTAGCCAATGAGCACCGGAATGTCTACTCGTACAAACTCATGAATCTGCTCGTTGCAATAGGGGTTGAATTCGACAGCGTAGGCAATGCATTGCTCACGAAATGGCTCGAGAAGCAGGTGATCCAGGATCAGAGTCTTGTTCGGAAATTGACTAACAAGCAGACAAAAAGAGATTTTTTCAATATGGGCGACTACCGTGAAACTTTTGAGTGTCCATCTTTTTCAGCATCAACCAGAACAGTAACGGTGAATCGACTTAATCTTATTCTGAAGCCTTTTCACCCTGCTCCACAGTCTGGACAAAGCTTGCAATGGTGGGCAGCTTTCACATCTCTCAAACACGACCGTATTGCCAACTTTATTACATCAGCCACCATAGACCATGTACTTCACGGGCTAGCAGCTTTGCTTCTTACAAATATCTTTTTTCGTAAGGATAGGGACACAGTAGGAGTTCCGGGCTTAGAACCATCACGGCTGTTTTCTATTAATTTTCTTCAAGTGCAAACCCGGACCATGGGTGTTATGAATACGACCTATCGGATCACCGCTTCATGAGGCAAACGGTTCTCCATCTTTGCGCAGTGGCTAACTTCTTCATTTCTGCGTTCAGCATTTAGCGTTCATCGTTGCTCACAGCAGGCTCTTGACCGCTTCCTCCTCGACATCGAAGATTGGGGAAGTGGTCGCGAAGCGACGACAGGGATCATTTCAGCTTAGCGTGGCTCGCGCGGAACACTTCATCTGCCTGCCTTGGGACAAGCAGACCTTTACGATACGCCTGGTACCGCCGTTCTGCTTCTTCCAACCAAGCCAAAAGGTGGGCCGGCTGACTGTCACTGCGCGCGTCCACCGAGCACCTCCCTCAATGTGAAAGTCCGATCAACCCTGCGCATGCTGTGCGCCAAGGATACAGATACAATGGATTAGGGCAGAACGGTCCTGACGAACAGCGTAGCTGAAATCACTGGCACCCCCGCGTACTGCTGCCGCTCAAAATCTTTGTCGCCGGTGATCAGAAAATCCACCGGCGGACGTGTCGCGGCCAACTCCAGAAAGATCCGGTCTTTTTCATCGCGGACCAAAATATCCACCGGTTCCGATTCGATGATTTCCGCAAGTCGATGAAATTCCGCCAGGAATTCTTCCGCCTCAACTCCGGCGCGTGAGAACAGGGCTTGGAGGCGGGGCCGCATCAGAACAGCTTCAAGCTCGGCTAGCGTGTCAGGGCTCAGGACAGGGATGAGGAGCCCTTGTAAGAGGGCATTCACGATTTTGGCGGGCGGGCCAGAAGAGGAAATCAGACCGGAGACGATGATGTTGGTGTCAACGATGACTCGCACGTTTCCGCCGCACCGCCGCTACTTCACGCGCGATCGCTGATGCCGTCAGTTCTTCAGATGCTTCCGCAACCCGTCGCAGACGTTGAACCATGCGGGCGGCTCGCCCTCGGGCCGCTCGTCGTTCCTCCGATTCGATGAGCAGCACATTCCCCTGCCGTTGCACGGAAACTGGATCACCTATTCCCTTGAGCAGGGAGGACGGAATCAGTAACCCCTCTTTGGTCTGTCGCAATTTATTCATAGATACTCGGCAATGATGATCGTTTCAGCATGACTCCCCGCAACCAGTGCGATAACTCTATGCCAGGCATACTTAATTTGCAACCGCTCGCCCGCCAACTGCTTGAGCATCGGCCCATAACGTTAGCGCAGGCCTTTGATGATAGCCTTCGTCCGTTTAGGGCCAACCCCAATAGTCTTCTTCCGCCCAACCGTTTTTCTTTTCATATGGCCATATACGGTCTTGACGACCGATACCTCCTTGCACAATTTGCACGGCGCCGCGCGCCATCAAAGACTTTTTCTGCCGGCACCATTTTCGCGCGGGGCGACGGGGGGATTCCTACTGCGGCCGTCCAGCGAGGGCCTTCTGAGGCCGCGCGCTGCGGGAGCAAGGGAATTCCCCCGTTGACCGCGCGGATCTTCCCGTTTGCGCGAGCTGCGTCAGTAGCACTCTTGTCACAGCAGGCTCTTGACGGCTTCCTCCTCCAGATCATAGATCGGGAAAATGGCTGCGAAGCCGGCGATCTCGAAGACTTCCCGGATGTGGTCTTTCAAGGAAGACAGCACAACCTTCCCGTTGACGCCCTTGAGCCGCTTGGCTGCCATCAAGAGCACCCGCAGACCGGCGCTGCTGATGTAGTCCAACTGAAGAAAATTGCAGACGAACTGTTTTTCCCCGCCGTCGATCAGCGCCAGGAGCTTCTCCTCCAGCCGGCCGGCCGTGCTGGCATCCAGCCGCCCCTTGAGCGAGAGCAGCACCACGGGGCCTTTTTTCTGCTCGGTTATTTCCATCGTCAACCTCCGTCGTCCTCGCCGCCTTCGACACGGCCTGCGCGTCGCCTACACCGACACCTTTTTTTTCATGACCAGGAGATTTTTCCCCTGAAGCCGCCGATATTCCACTGCGTCCATCATGTTCCTAATCAGGTGAATCCCCAGCCCCCCGACTTGCCGCTCCTCGATCGATGCTTTCAAATCCGGCTCCGGCGCTTCCAACGGGTTGAAGGGCTTTCCATCGTCCTCCACCTCCGCTGTCAGCTCCCCCGCCTGGAGCGACAGACGCAGACTGATCTGGTGGTCGGCCTGATCCTCATAGCCATAGGAAATAATG
>JACQCB010000051.1 GCA_016201805.1 Nitrospirota bacterium
AAGCGCGTCAGAGCCTCCACCTCGGCATCGGCGGCAAACAACACGGAATGCGGCCCGCAGTCCAATCGCGTGACCACGGAGAGATTATTCAGGCCGGCGCCATGCGTGACGTGTTCATCGGCTCCCCTGCCGGCACTCAGCGCGACAGCATCCTTGGTGGAGCCATCGGTTCCAAGAAGCGGATTCAACACGAGAAGCCGACAGACGCCCGACGCCACAATCGCCTGTCCCTCCGCCGCGACGGAGGGGGTGAGCCCGCGATCTCGCAACGCCTCGCTCAGACGTTGGTAAAAGGGCTCGGACCGTTCCACGCCATTGCCCCAGTAGCGGCCGACCTCGAATGAACGCAGGACCCAGGCAAGGCCGCCGACGTGATCGAGCTGCGGGTGGGTCCCGATAACATGGTCCAGACGCCTGATCCCGCGATCCCAGAGATAGGGCCCGACCACAGCCCGTCCCATGTCCAGCGTCTCGTAGACCGCCCCTCCGTCGATCAGGACGGTCTGGCCATCCGGCAATTCAATCACACTGGCATCCCCCTGCCCGACATCCAGAAACGTCACGCGTAGGGTGTCGCCGTCCGCCGCCACACGCGGAGACCAGCTCCACCAACACAGGAAGAAGACCGTGCCAAGGACGCAGATCCACGTAAAGACAGGGCGCCCATCGAAACCGAACGCCCCGTAGAGCAGGGCGTAGAACCCAGCCATAGCGAAGACGCTCGGCGACGCGACATGCCATGCAGCTCCAGGCAACTGCGCCAACTGTTGCACCACCGTGAACAGCAGATCGAGCAGGACTTGGTGCACCGGCCCCATCGGCAGCGTACCGACTCCCGTCAGCAACACCCAGACGGCTGCCCCCAACCCAAGCGGCACAAGGACCAAGCCGGCCAGCGGCACGACGACGAGATTCGCGACAAGCCCCAACCAGGCAATCTGGTTGAAGTGGTAGGCGACAAGCGGAACGGTCGCCAAGGTGACGCTGCCGGTCATCCCTCCATACAAGCGCAGCCACACCCAGATCCGTTCAACGATGACATCCGGGCGATCGCCCGGAAGGTCACGCGGCGATTCATCGCCCTGGTTCAGCCGCCGTAGAACCAGCGCAATGGCGAGCACCGAGCCATAGGACAGTTGAAAGGAAATGTCGAACCATGCGCGCGGATCGTGCACGAGAATCAACAGAGCGGCGGCGGCCAACGTGAAGAGCAGTTGGCCCTCGCGCCCCAGCCAGACCGCAAGGAGAAATAACAGGATCATGACGAGGGATCGGATCGTCGCCACTTCCCCCCCGGCCAGCAGCGCATACCAGGTGACCGGAACCATCGTGCCCAGGGCCGCGACGCGAGTCGGCGTCACCCGACGCGAGAGGGCTTGCAGCCAGGTTGACGGAAGATGTCGGCAGAGGCCCCGGATAAACGTAAACGAGAGCAAGGCGATCAAGCCGAGGTGAGACCCCGAGATGGAGAGAATGTGGACGGTGCCGGTCGACATGAAGGCGTCCCGCACCTCTGCAGCCAGGTCGCCGGGCTGTCCCACGATCAGACTCAGATAGATGCCGAGGGCCGGACCATGCAGAGAGGCCTCAGCCGCCCGCCGGATCTGCTCGCGCCATTCGTCGATGCCGCGCCAGAAGCCCCATCGCGAGAAGCCCGGCGCCGCACCCAGCACCGTCATCTGCCCAGGACCGGACAGGGACGCCACGACATCGATCCCTTGTCGGCGCAGATAGGCGGCATAGTCGAAGCCTCCGGGATTGACGGTCCCGGACGGAGGGTGGAGTCGAGCCGTGAATGTCACCAAATCGCCTTGTTTGAGGCTCGCATCCGGGTCCCGCCAGGTGAGACGGAGCCGCCCCTCGATCGGTTGCGCAGCCGCCGCTTCGCCAATCTGCGAGACCGCCACCACCGCGACCGCACGACGCGGCGCAGCCCGAACAGGTTCGACTACCATCCCCGTGACCTTGCCCGGATCAGTGCCCGCGAGTTCAGCGAGTTGCGACCCGACGCTCATCCCAATGAACGCCGTCCAATACAGGATGCCGGCCACCAGGCTGCAGAACAAGGCAAGCCCGTAGTGGGTCGTCATCTGCCCCCGGCCTTCGAGGGCCGTCACTGCGAATGCGGTCACTGTCAGGATGAGAAGAATGGAGAGAGGCACGTAAGGAAGGAAGGAGCCGGCCACCAGCCCGGCGAGGAAGGCAACGGTGATCGGTAAGAGCATGGCGACCCTCGACCTGCCGAGCCTCAGCCCGACCCACGACGGCGCTGCACAGAGGGTCCGCGCACCGCTGGCTCTTGCCCCTCGCGCCTAGGCGCTGGGGGCCAACTGTGCCCGCACGGCCTTGGCCAGGTCGTCGGCCACAGACCGGATCAACGCATCTTGTTCCCCTTCGACCATGATCCGGATCAACGGCTCCGTCCCGGAATAGCGGACCAGGATACGGCCGGTCCCGTTCAGCTTGGCCTCTCCGTCACGGATCGCTTGCTGCATCGCCGGCACACGATCGAGGTCCGGCTTCTCCTTCACCTGGAGACTGAGCAAGACCTGCGGAACGGCCGTCATGCACCGGGCTAAATCCGAGAAAGACCGCCCGGTCCGCTTCATCAGAGCTAAGATTTGGAGCCCTGAAATAAGCCCGTCTCCGGTCGTACTGTGATCCAGAAAAATCAAGTGCCCCGACTGTTCGCCGCCGAAGTTGTAGCCGTCCGCGACCATCCGCTCCAGCAGGTACCGGTCCCCCACCGCCGTCCTCACCAACGTGATGCCGGCCTTCGACAACGCCAACTCCAGACCGAAGTTGCTCATGACCGTCCCGACCACGGTCTTGCGTTGCAAGCATCCGCGTTCATGCATGTCAAACGCCAGCATGGCCATCACCTGGTCTCCGCCCACGAGACGCCCCTCCTCGCACACGAAGACGGCACGATCGGCATCTCCGTCATGGGCAATCCCCAGATGGGCGCCGTGGTCCCGCACGGCCTGCTGGAGCCGCTCGGGATGAACCGCGCCACACCCGGCATTGATATTGGTCCCGTCCGGTTCGTCTCCGATCACCCACACGGTGGCGCCCAACTCACGGAAGACCTTCGGGGACACTTTGTACGCCGCGCCGTGGGCGCAATCGATCACGACCTTGAGGCCTTGAAAATCGACATCCCTGGGCAAGGACCGCTTCACGAACTCGATGTACCGGCCCTCGGCATCGTCGATCCGGTACGCTTTGCCGACGGCATCCGCAGTCGGTCTCAGGTGGGAAATCTCATCGGACAGGATCAACGCCTCGATACGCGATTCCAAGTCATCAGGCAACTTGAAGCCGTCGCTGGAAAAAAACTTGATGCCGTTATCCTGATAGGGGTTGTGCGAGGCCGAGATCATCACCCCCGCATCGGCCCGGAGGCTGCGGGCCAGAAACGCAACCGCCGGAGTCGGCATCGGGCCGACCAGGAGCACATCCACTCCCATCGAGCAAATCCCGGACGTCAGCGCCGACTCCAACATGTAGCCGGACAGACGCGTGTCTTTGCCGATGACGATCTGATGCCGGCCTGCGCGTCGTTTGAACAGGTGGGCGGCGGCGCGCCCCAGCTTCATGGCCGTCTCGCTGGTCATCGGCTCGAGATTCGCCACACCCCGCACGCCATCGGTTCCGAACAGTTTTCGCATGGGTCTCCTTACTCAACAATCAACATTCAGTCGTCGGCATTCAGCTTTTAGCTGAGAGCTTGTTATCGCTTCCACCATCGTGACCACATCCCGCATCGGACCGACATCATGCACCCGCAGCACCCGCGCGCCGTGCAAGATGGCCACCGCCACCGCCGCCGCCGTCCCCATCAACCGATCACCGACCGGCCGATCCAAGACCTGCCCGATAAAGGCCTTGCGCGAGACCCCCACCAGAATCGGGCGCCCCAACGGGACAAATGCGTCAAGCTGCCCCAGCAGCAGCAGGTTGTGCGAGAGATTTTTGCCAAATCCGATCCCCGGGTCAAGCAGTATCTGCTCCGGGCCGATGCCGGCGTCCCCCGCCGCCGTCATCCGTTCGGCGAAGAACTGTCGCACCTCTTGCACGACATCGCCATAGGAAGGCGCCTGCTGCATGGTCTTGGGCGTCCCCTGCATATGCATGAGCACCAGACCGGCCCCGGCCTCGGCCACGACCGCCCCCATCTGCGGATCGAACCGAAGGGCGCTGATATCGTTGACGATGGCGGCTCCCGCCTCAAGCGCAAGCCTGGCCACGCAAGCTTTCGTCGTGTCGATGGACACCGGCACGGACACCCGACGGCAGACCTCCTTCACCACCGGGATAAACCGCCTGATTTCCTCGTCCTGACCCACCGGGTCTGAGCCCGGCCGGGACGATTCCGCTCCGATATCGATCAGGCCCGCTCCCTGCTCGACCATCGCGCAGGCCTGCGTCACCGCCGCCTCGGGATCGAGGTACCGGCCTCCATCGGAAAATGAATCGGGCGTCACGTTGAGCACGCCCATGAGCAAGGGACGATCCAGCGGAATCAGTCGCCCTCTGGCTCTCAGCATCTCGTGACTCAACGCCTGGGCTGGATTGCGCATGGCCTCCCTCCTAACAATGGGAACCACGATGGAGCGTCTAGAGGTTGAAACAACTCGGCAGGGAAAACTTCCACGGCCCGTCCAACGCCACCACCGACAACCGCAGGGTCACGGCCTGGCTTCGACCGTCTCAGACCGGTGCGGTCTGGGTCAAGAAGCCGTGCTGAAGGATCTGATCGATCTCCGGCGCGTCGAGGACTTCCTTCTCGAGCAGGGCTTCGGCCAGCGCCTTGAGGGTGCCCATGTGTTCGGTCAGGATGCGCGTGGTGCGCTCGTAGTTTTCGGTCACCAGGCGCTTGACCTCATGGTCGATCTCCAACGCCACCTGCTCGCTGAAATCACGGCGGGTCGCGATCTCGCGGCCCAGGAAGATTTCCTCATCCTTCTTGCCGAAGGTCAGCGGGCCCAGCTTCTCGCTCATCCCCCACTCACAGACCATCTTGCGCGCCAAGTCGGTCGCCCGCTCCAGGTCATTCCCCGCGCCGGTTGTGATGTGGTGCAGGACGAGTTCCTCGGCAACCCGCCCGCCCAGGAGGATCGCCAGCGTATTGTAGAGAAACTCCTTGGAGTAGTTGTGCCGGTCGTCGGTCGGCAACTGCATCGTCATCCCGAGCGCGCGCCCGCGCGGAATGATCGTCACCTTGTGGACCGGGTCCGTGCCCGGCAGCAGCTTCGCCATGAGCGCGTGCCCGGCTTCGTGATAGGCGGTGACGCGCTTCTCTTCGTCGCTCAGAATCAAACTCTTCCGCTCGACGCCCATCAGAACCTTGTCCTTGGCCGTTTCAAAATCCACCAGCTCCACGGCTTTTTTATCCTGCCTGGCCGCCCACAAAGCGGCTTCGTTCACCAGGTTTTCCAGGTCCGCCCCGGAAAACCCCGGCGTGCCACGGGCGATTTTTTCCAACTCGACGTCGCCGCTCACCGGAACTTTCTTCGTATGGACCTTCAGGATTTCCGTGCGGCCGCGCAGGTCCGGCCGATTGACGACGATCTGCCGGTCGAACCGCCCCGGCCGTAAAAGCGCCGGGTCCAGGACGTCCGGCCGATTGGTGGCCGCAATCAGGATGACGCCTTCGGTGGTGTCGAACCCGTCCATCTCGACCAGCAACTGGTTCAAGGTCTGTTCGCGCTCATCGTGGCCGCCCCCGAGGCCCGCCCCGCGCAACCGGCCCACCGCGTCGATCTCGTCGATAAAAATAATGCAGGGCGCGTGTTTCTTGCCCTGTTCAAAGAGGTCGCGCACCCGAGACGCCCCGACCCCGACGAACATTTCCACGAAGTCCGACCCGCTGATGCTGAAAAACGGCACGCCGGCTTCTCCGGCAATGGCCTTCGCGAGCAGTGTTTTGCCGGTCCCCGGCGGGCCGACGATCAGGACCCCTTTGGGAATCCGTCCCCCCAGCTTCTGAAACTTGCGCGGGTCCTTCAAAAACTCGATGATCTCCGAGACCTCTTCCTTGGCTTCATCGATCCCGGCTACGTCGGAGAAGGTGATCTTTTTCCGGTCCTCGGTGAGCAAGCGCGCGCGGCTCTTGCCGAACGAAAGCGCCTTGTTCCCGCCGATCTGCATCTGGCGCATGAGGAAAAACCACAGCCCCAAAAACAGGACGAACGGACCCCAGGTCACGAGAAAGGTGATGTACCACGGGTTTTCGTCCGGCGGCTTGACCTCGATCTGAACGTTCCGCTCCCGCAGCACCTTGACCATGTCGGGATATTCGGCCGTATAGGTCCGAATGCGCGTGCCGTCCTTCAGGATCGCGCTGATGTGATTCGCCTTGATGATGACCTTCGTGATCTCGCCCTTGTCCAGTTGGGCCATGAAATCACTGAAGATCACGTCCTCTTCCGGGGTATGGGTGGGGACGCTGAACAAGTTGAACAGGAGGATCATGAAGAGACCCACCACCACCCAGAACAAGAGATTTTTTATCCGAGAATTCATCCGCGCTCCTCCTCAGCCCTCACGGAAGCCGGGGCATTGGAAATGACTGCAAATACTAGCACAGATATCCGAACCCTGACAACAGCCCGTCAGAACCCCTGGCCTTCGTCGTCCACGGTATCGAGCACGGCCAGGTACGGCAGGTTGCGGTATTTCTGCCGGTAGTCCAGCCCATACCCCACCACATATTTGTTGGGAATCTCAAACCCGACATACTGAACCTCGACGCCCACCTTCCGGCGGTCGGGCTTGCTCAACAGCGCGCAGATTCGAATCGACTTGGGCTTGCGCTTCGAGAGAGTCTTGATGAGGTGCTGCACCGTCAGGCCCGAGTCCACGATGTCCTCAACGATCAAGACGTCCCGTCCGGCGATGTCCTCCGTCAAGTCCGTCACCACCTTGACCTTCCCCGACGTCTTCCCTTTGGACCCGTAGCTGGACACGACCAGAAAATCCACCCGCAGCGGCAGCCGGATCGCGCGGGCCAAATCCGCGTAGAAGGCGTAGGCCCCTTTGAGAATGCCGACCAGGAGCAGGTCTTTCTCGGCGTAATCGGCCGTAATCTGGCGGCCGAGTTCCTTGATGCGCGCGCGCATTTCTTCTTGAGTTACGATGGGTCGTCCAAAAATCCGCTCCATGGTCAGCCTGCCCCTCCTTCTGATGCCTCGTCCAGCAATTCAACCGTCAAGGTCCGTGTCGTGCGGGATGTCGCCAGAAACCGATGGTCCGCCCGATAGCCGCACACCCAGAGGATTCCCTCCGGTGTCGCCAGGAGAGGGACCTTCGCCCGATCGAGACGCGGCAATTTGATGTCCGCAAAATAATCCTGCAACTTCTTCGTCCGCCCCTGCATCCCGGACGGAGAAAATCGATCGCCGGGCTTCCAAGACCGCACCACTAACGCTCCCGTGACGCGGTCCGCGTCGAAGACCGCGACTCGCCGTGACGGAGTCGGAGCCGAAGCGACGCTACCGGTCGAAGACGTCGCCAGGCCGGCTCTGAGCGACTGACCGGTGAGGGGCCAGCGCAAAACCGACGGCACGGCCAACACCAGCCCCTTCGAAGCCGCCTGCGCCCTCGCCTTGGTCCTCGGTGAGGGATCGGACTGGCCCACGGACTGAAAGCGAAGCCGGGCATAGGTCCGCTCGACGCGCACGCCCTCTACCGTGACCACGGAACCGGACCGGCTCTGGATGAGCCGATCAAGAATCGTGGCCACAGCCCCGAACGTCGGACCGTTCTCGTTCCCGTTGAGTTGCCGAAGCACAGATCGGATCACCCGCCGCTGGAGCGCCACGGGCAGAGCCAGCAGACCGGCACGATCCACCACGACCCCGTCACGTTCGCGGCAAGCGACGCGGGCCGTCTGTTCACGGCCCCATTGCTCCAGGCATAGATCGTCCTCACGCAGGATGTCGGCCTGCCGCAACAGCGTCGCCACGATCGCCGGATTGTAACGTTTCAGCATGGGCAACAGTTCATGACGGACTCGGTTCCGCAGGTAGAGCGGCTTGTCGTTGCTGGAATCGGACCGGAACGACACGCGCCGTTCCTTGAGATAGTCCAGAATCTCCGACCGGCTCACTTGCAACAAGGGACGGATGAAGAACGATTCACGGATCGGCGGAATCCCGGCCAGCCCGGCGGTCCCAGCACCGCGAAGCATCCACATCAAGAGGGTCTCGGCCTGGTCGTCCGCCTGATGGCCAAGGGCGATCTTATCGACGCCCAGTTTCCTGCCCGCACGGACCAACACCTCGTACCTGGCCTCGCGCGCGATCTCCTGCAGGGACGACCGCTGCCGGCCTTGCGCGCCCTCCCTCGCAAGCGACACCCGCTCGCATTGGAAGGGCACGCTGAAGCGGTCGCAAAGCGCCGCCGCAAAGCGGGCATCCTCATCGGACTCTTCCCCTCGAAGGCCGTAGTTGACGTGGAGCGCCGCGAGCCTCAGGTCCCACGATGGGGCCAACTCCACCAGCAGGGAGAGCAGCGCCACAGAGTCGGGGCCTCCCGACAAGGCCACCAAGAGCCGATCACCGGGGGCAAACAGCTTGCCGGCTCGGACCCCGGCAGCGATGCGCCGCGCAAACAGCGTGGGCGTCGTGGGTTGGACTGCGACAGGGCGATTCACGTAGACACCGACCTTCTGCTCCTAGGCTTCCGCAACCGACGACGCGGCTTTCAACGCCGCCCGCGCCAGGGTGACGTCCAGATCAATGCGGGCCGACAGCGCATCCGCCGTCTCAAACACCAGGTCGCCTCGCAAGCGTTCCACGAACTGCACGCTGATCGCCTGGCCATAGAGATCCATCTGCTGGTCCAACAAATAGACTTCGAGCAGGCGTTCTCCCGGGCCAAACGTCGGACGCGTGCCGATATAGGCGACCGAATCGAAGGAGCGGTTCTGCCAGACCGCCGTCGTGGCGTAGACCCCGTCCGCTGGAATGACCCGCCCAGGCGGAAGGCGGAGATTGGCCGTCGGCCACCCCAACCCCTGCCCCCGTTGCGCACCCGGCACCACGGACCCGCTCAACTCATACCACCGTCCCAAGCAACGTGCTGCGCCCCGCACATCGCCGTCCTGCACCAGCAGGCGGATTCGGCTCGAACTCACCACCTCTCCATCCACACGGACGGGCGGCACTGCATGGACGAGAAAACCGGCCTCTGCGCCCAGCCGCTTGAGATCCGGCATCCGACCGGCCCGCCCCTTCCCAAACGCAAAATGCTCCCCCACAAACACCTCGCGGACCGCGAGTCCGTCTCTGAGAATCCGCGCGACAAATTCCTCTGGGGTCAGGGATGCCAAAGCCTGGTCAAAGGCCAAGAACAGAACCTCTTGAATGCCGGCCTGCTGGAACCGCGCCAATTTCTCTTCCCTAGTCGTCAAGAGACGGATATCCACATCGGGTCTCAACACCGTGATCGGATGCGGATCGAAGGTGAGCACCATCGAGGTCCCGCCCGCATCGGCGGCGGCCTTGACGACGGTCCGCAAAAGCGCCTGATGTCCCAGGTGCTGCCCGTCGAAATTGCCGATCGTCAGCACCGGATAGGCGACTCGCTGATGCTCGGTCAGGCCCCGCGCCACTTTCATATCGCCGCTCGCCTGGACATCAATCGCCGAGCAATCTGGCTGCGTCTTTGGCGAAATAGCTCAGGATCATATCGGCCCCGGCCCGCTTGATCGAGAGCAGCGATTCCATCACCGCCCGTTCCTCATCCAGCCAGCCCGCCCGCGCCGCGGCCTTGATCATGCTGTACTCCCCGCTCACCTGATACGCCGCCAGAGGCAGACGCATGTGGGCCCGCGCCGCCGCAATGATGTCCAAGAACGGCAAGGCCGGTTTGACCATCACGATGTCGGCGCCCTCCTCGATGTCAGCGTCAATTTCGCGCAGCGCTTCGCGGACGTTGGCCGGGTCCATCTGGTAGGACTGCCGGTCCCCGAATTTGGGGCTCGAGTCCGCCGCTTCCCGGAACGGCGCATAGAAGCACGACGCGAACTTCGCGGCATAGGCCATGATGGGCAAATCGACGAACCCCGCCTTGTCCAACTCGTCGCGAATGGCCCCGACCCGTCCGTCCATCATGTCCGAGGGCGCGACCATGTCCGCGCCGGCTTGCGCATGCGTGCGCGCCATGGCTTGCAGACACTCGAGCGTGGCGTCGTTGAGGATCTTGCCGTCCTGCACCAGCCCGCAATGGCCGTGCGACGTATACTCGTCGATGCACACGTCCGTGATGACGAGCAGCCCCGGCACCTGTTCCTTCAGCGCCCGGATCGCCCGTTGGACCACGCCGTCCGGATCGTAGGCCGACGTCCCCCGCTCATCCTTGCGATCGGGAATTCCGAACAAGATGACGGCCGGAATCCCCAGTTGCTGCACCTCCGCCGCCTCCTTCACGAGCAGGTCCACCGAGAGGCGATACTGGCCCGGCATCGACTCGATCGCCTGTCGCTGCCCCTTCCCGCCGGTGACGAAAAACGGCGCGATCAGATCGGCCCGCGAGAGCCTCGTCTCTCTGACCATCCGCCGCAGCGGTTCGTTCTGTCGCAATCGCCTCAGCCGGTGACGAGGAAACGCCATGCCCTTCTCCCCATGCTTCTTCCTCCGCCTCATTCAGCAGGGCGGCTGGCCCGTCCGCCACTGCGCGCGTCCGTCGAACACCATCTGACGGTGCGCGATGCGCGAGCACCAGGACGGGCCAACCGCCCTCTTTCTCTACTTCCTCGGCAGGTTGGTCAGGAACACGACCAGATCGCGTACGGAAATCATTCCCACCAGCTTGCCGTTTCGCGTCACGCCGAGATGGCGCAGATGGTGCGCCGCCATCATGTCGTTGGCATCCAGCAAGGTCTTGTTCTCCTCGATGGTCAAGATCGGCGACGACATGATCAACTCGACCGAGGTAGTGGTCGCATCGGCCCCGACCGCCACCACGCGGCGAACCATATCGGTGTCGGTCAGGATACCGATGACCTCCCCGCCTCGCGAGACGAACACGCTGCCGATATTGCGATCGCGCATGACCTGGGCGGCCTTCCGGACGTCCATATCCCGGTCCACCGTCACAAACTTTTCCACCGGCACCATAAAGGACTTCACAGGAACCATAGTTCTCCTCCGTTTAGTTATGAACAGACCACCGGCGTTTCGCCCGGTTTTCCTTGAACGCCCCCTTACGCCCCCTGCCCGACCGACACCGGCTTCGCACAATACGCCACGATCGCCTGCACCAACGCCGGCATGGTGTTCTCGGCCGGCACGATGGAGACAGACAGCCCCGCTTCCGCCGCTGTCTGCGCCGTGATCGGACCGATGCACGCGACGGTGGACTGCGCCATCAGGACGTTCATTTCTGCGGCGCTCGCGAACAACCGGCAGAAGTTCCGCACCGTCGAAGAACTGGCGAAGGTCACAACGTGCACCTCCCCTTGCCGGAAGAGGTCTTTCAGCCGTTCGGCGTCCACGGAAGGCAGCACCGTCCGGTACGCCGTCACCACCCGGACCTCCGCCCCGGCGGCGCGGAGCTGTTCCGGCAGAATCTCTCGCGCCACTTCAGCGCGCGGAATCAAGATGCGCTGACCGGCGATCCCCGCCGCTTTCAGGCCGTCGATCACCCCTTCGGCTTGAAACTCCGAAGGCACCAAATCAGCCTGGAGCCCGTGTCGGGCCAATTCCTCTGCGGTACGGGGGCCGATGCAGCAGAGCTTCAGACCGGAAAGCGCCCGCACATCCAAGCCCCGATGGCGTAGCCGGTCCATGAACGGCCGGACGCCGTTGACGCTGGTGAAAACCAGCCACTGATATCGACGGAGATCGGCAATGGCCTCATCCAACCCGCTCCAACTGTCCGGCGGAACGATCTGAATGGTGGGACATTCAACCGGGTCCGCTCCATAGGACCGCAAGAGTTGCGACAGTTCCCCGGCCTGCTCCTTCGCCCGCGTCACAAGAATACGCTTACCGAACAGAGGGCGGGTCTCGAACCAGTTCAATTGCTCCCTCAGACGAACCACCGGTCCGATCACGATCGTGGTGGGCGGTTCCAGCCGAGCCGCCTCCGCTTTGGCAACAATGTCCCTCAGTGTTCCGACCACCGTGCGCTGATTCGATCGCGTCCCCCACCGGATCAGCGCCACCGGCGTATCGGGCGGCTTCCCTTCCCTGGTGAGGTGCTCGACAATGGCCGGAAGATTCTTCATGCCCATCAGGAACACGAGGGTCCCGCTCACCGAGGCCAGCCTGGGCCATTCTAGGCAGGAGTCTCCCTTCGTCGGGTCTTCATGACCGGTCACGAAGGTGACCGTCGAAGCCATCGTGCGGTGCGTCACGGGAATCCCCGCATAGGCAGGGGCCGCCACAGCCGCCGACACACCCGGCACCACTTCGAAAGACAGTCCTGCCGCAGCCACAGCCTCGGCTTCTTCGCCGCCCCGCCCGAAGACGAAGGGATCGCCCCCCTTCAGACGGACCACGATTTTTCCTGCCTTGGCTTTCTCCACGATCAGACGATTGATCTCGCGCTGATCCCGATAGGCGCCGCGTCCGCGACGGCCGACATATATCCGCTCGGCCCTGGCCGGGGCATGGTCCAACAGGACGGGATTAGCCAAATAGTCATAGAACACGACATCGGCTTGTTCCAAACACTCCTTGCCGCGCAACGTGAGCAAGGACGGATCGCCTGGCCCGGCCCCGACCAAATATACTTTTCCGCTCGTCATGCCCATGCCGCTCACGCTTTTCCGTACATCTCGCTCAAAATCTTGTCTCCGCCTTTGGCCAGGAGCCGCTCCGCAAGCTGTACGCCGATGGCCTCGGCGTCAGTACGCGGTCCCGCAATCCGCTCACGGAGGAGTCGGCGACCGTCCACTGCCGCAACCAGACCATCCATCGTGAGCGTCCCATCCGCAATCGTCGCATGGGCGGCAATGGGAACCTGACAGCCTCCTTCAAGCCGTTCCAGCAAGGCCCGCTCAGCCACGACTGCCGTTCTACTCGGGAGATGGTCCAGCCCCCTCACCAAATCCTTCACGAACCCATCGTCCCGCCGTCCCTCAAGCCCCAAGGCTCCCTGACCGATGGCCGGCAGACTCACGTCCGGCGACAGATACTCCGTGATCTCTTTGAGCCAGCCCAGACGTCGGAGCCCGGCCGCAGCCAGGACAATGGCGTCGTACTCGCCGTCCCGCAACTTATGGAGCCTGGTGTCCAGATTCCCGCGCAACATCTGAATGCTGAGGTCCGGCCTGTAATGCAGGAGTTGCGCCTGCCGGCGCAAACTGCTGGTTCCCACCCGCGCGCCAGGGCGAAGATCGTCGAGCGTTTTGCCCTCACGACTGATCAAGGCGTCGCGCGGATCTTCCCGCTCCGGAACGCAAATGATCTCGAGCTCATCGGGCAAAGCCGTCGGAACATCCTTCATGCTGTGTACGGCCAGATCGATCTCCTGCCGCAAGAGCGCCTCTTCAATCTCCTTGACGAAAAGCCCTTTGCCGCCGATCGCAGCAAGGGGCACGTCCACGATCTTGTCGCCGGAAGTCTTGATGGTCCGAAGCGTCACCGGCAGATCGGGCGCAATGACTTTGAGGCGAGCCTGAATCCATTCCGCCTGCCAGAGGGCCAGCTTGCTCCCCCTGGTGCCGATCACCAGTGAGGATCGTCCTGTCGTCGCTCCAACCGCCATGCGAGTTTCCGCCCCTTGCCTTACCGTCCCGGCTCGCGAGAAGGAGATTGGAGCGGCAGAGCCGGGGCGGTCCCAGACCCAGGCAGCTTTTCCTCCCCATCAGGCTGAGACATCGCCGTGACCTGCTGGGCCACTCCGATGTTGCCTCGATAATACGACGTCACCAAGAGAAAACTCAGTAAGCCGATGATGACCAGCAAATACGCAAGCACATCCCACCGAAAGCCCTCTGTCTCCCGGTAATCATACCCGCAACGAGGGCAATCGGGGAGCGGCTCATGGCCAAGGTACCGGTGCCGACATTTGGGACAGGTGAAGAGCTTCGGACCTGTGGCCATGAATCTTGCACCATTGACTTGCGCCGGTCACCAAAGCCGCTCCAGGGCCGACCGAGCCCACCCCGTCGTCCCCCTTCCGCGCTCCTCCATCTCGACGCCGGCCCTCATCGGTCCTTGCCGGACGGCTCGCGGTCCAGATCGGGCTCGGAGACAACCGGCACGTCCTCGCTCTTGTCGGATGGCACGTTGTCCAGATTGAAAAAGCGTTTCGCCGCCTCCACGAACATCATACTGCCGGCGCCGTTCGCTTCCACTTTCAAGGTCACCAGCGAGCCATGCAGCAATTTATTGACGATGGCCGACGCCAGCCCCTCGATCGTGCTGCGATCCTGCGTGGACAGATGCCCGAGACGGCCCATGGCCTTCTCGATTTCGGACTGCTTGATCTCCTCGGCCCGTTTCCGCAACGCCACGATCGTGGGCGTCACCTCCAGCGACTTCAGCCAGTGCAGGATGCCCGCCACTTCCTCCTCGATCATGCGCTCGGCTTTCGCGGCTTCACGGTGCCGCACTTCCAGATTCTGCTCGACGCGCGCCTCCAGATCGTCGATGTCGAAGAGAAAGGCATTGTCGATGTCTTTGACGGCCGGCTCGATGTTGCGCGGCACGGAAATGTCGATCAGGAAGATGGGACGATTCATCCGCCTCCGCACCGCCTGCTGCACATCCTCGGCGCGGATGAGGTATTGGGAGGCCCCGGTGGAACAGAGCACGATGTCGGCCTCGGCCAGTTCCCGCCGGAAGTCGCCGAACGGAATCGCGACGCCGTTGAACCGCTCGGCCAGTTCCAGCGCCCCCTGCGGATTGCGGGTCGTGATCATCACGCGCCGGACGCCGTTGCTGACCAGGTGCTTGGCGGCCAGTTTGGCCATCTCGCCGGCTCCCACCAGCAACACCGTCTTCTCGCTGAGATTAGAAAAAATCTTCTTCGCCAGTTCGACCGCCGCGTAGCTCACCGACACGGCGGTTTCGGCGATTTTGGTTTCGGTCCGGACCTTCTTGGCGACCGAAATGGCTTTCTTGACCACCTTGTTCAGGATGACACTGCTGGTCTTGTGCGTCAGCGCCGCCTCGAAGGCGTCTTTGAGTTGGCCGAGAATCTGCGGTTCCCCGACGATCATCGAATCCAGACTGGCCGCCACACGGAACAGATGCCAGATCGCACGATCGTTGGTCAGCCAATAGAGGTGAGGGGTCAATTGCTCGGAAGACAAGGACAGGTGCGTGTCGGCCAAAAATTCCTGCACGCGCGCGTACCCGGCGTCCACGTCCTCCACCACGGCGTAGACCTCCACCCGGTTGCAGGTGGACAACAACACCCCCTCTTTGATCCCCGGATAGGCGCAGAGCCGACGCAAGGCCTCGCCCAATCGGCTCTCCGGCACGGCGAGCTTCTCGCGTACTTCAATGGGCGCTGTCTTGTGGCTGATCCCGACCGCAATGATGTTCATGGTCTGTGACAGTCCGGCGGCTCAGCCCACCGCTCCATGCCCTTTGAGAACCACGCCGATAAAGGTCAAAATCACGCCGGCAAAACCGATGATGGTCAAGTAGGCCGCCCGCTTGGCCCGCCACCCGACCGTCAGACGTCCCAGCAGCACCACGAAATAAAACACCCAGGTCACCAACGCCCACAACTGCTCGGGGTTCCAGTTCAGATACGACCCGCGCGCGAACTCGGCCGACAGGGCTCCGGCGATGATGCCCAGGGTCAACAATGGAAAGCCCATCACGATCGATTGCTGGTTCAGACGATCGAGAAAATCCAGCGGAGGGAGCTTGGCGTAGAGGACATTGAAGCGTTTCGACTTCAACAATCCGTCTTGGATCAGGTACATCAGTCCGGCCACAAACGCCACGGCAAACCCCACCGTGCCCAAGACACTCAAGGTGACATGGAGCCAGACGGTCTTCAGGACCGGCTCCAGCGTCGGGACTTCCTTGGGCAGCGCCGCGGCGGAGATGAGCGAGATCAAGGCCAACGGGAGAATAAAGGAGCCCAAGACAGGAATGCGATGTCGCACTTCGACGATCAGGAACACCAGGACCAGCGCCCAGGAAAAAAACGACATCGCTTCGTGCACGCTGGTCAGCGGCGCATGGTCGGCGCCCATCATCTTGGTGAGCAACGCGATGGTATGCGCAAGGAACCCGATGCCGGTGACGATCAGGGACACCTTGGAGAGCGCTTCCGAGCGCCGCAGGAGATAGGCCAGAAAAAATGCGGTACCTACAAGGTACAGCACCATGGTGGCCATAAAGAACACGACCGGCATCGTCGTCTATCCTCGCAACTTTCCAGAAGAAATTTCCAGATACAGGAAAAGAAATTATAGCCTTAATGATTCAGAAGCGTCAAGGAATATCACGGGGTTTGGGAGCTAGAATACCGGCCTCCGCTATGCATGCCATACGTTGAACCAGGTTTTCAAAAAGTTGCCATCGATCCGTCGAAGTCCCTCCCGCATCAGCCGCCTACATACGCGATACGCACCGGCGTCTCGGCTCATCGGATCATTAGACTTTCTTGTCGCCCCACGAGTAGGATACCGCCGTTCTCATACCGATGAACACGGATCGCACGAGGACCTGTATGGCTGGTTCCCTCTATATCGTCAGCACCCCCATCGGAAATTGGGAAGACATCACGTTGCGGGCAATCCGAATCCTCCGGGACGCGGCGATTGTCGCGGCGGAGGACACGCAGCACACCCAAGCGCTCTGCGAGCGCTACGGAATCCAGACGCCGCTGACGAGTTATCACAACCTCAACAAGGAAGACAAAACCCCGCTTTTGATCAGGCGATTGCAAGAAGGGCAGGACGTGGCGCTCGTCTCGGACACCGGTACGCCGGTTGTCTCAGACCCCGGCGCCTGGCTCATCACCCAAGCCCTCAAAGCCGGCATCCGGGTCATCCCGGTGCCCGGGCCTTCTGCGATCCTGGCGGCCCTGTCGGTTTCAGGTTTGCCGACCGAGCCATTTCTCTTTCAGGGGTTTATTCCGAGGCAAGCGACGGCACGGCGTCGGCTTTTAGAGACACTCTCCAGGGAACGACGCACACTCGTTCTCTTCGAGTCCCCAGACCGACTCCTCGCAACACTTGAAACGATCGGCGCGATGTTCGGCCGTCGCCGGATCGTGCTGGCCAAGGACCTCACAAAACCGTCCGAGGAACTCATCCGCGGAACTGCCGCAGAGGTGCTGCGTGCAGTGACGTCCCGTCCTCGTGACGGCGATATCACCCTGATCATCGAAGGCTACCGTAGCAGAAAGTAAGGGAGCAGTGCGGACAGGGGCCCTGGCGGCTAAATGTCGGCTTTCTTGCGGATCATGACACGGTAGGTCCCTGCGAGGGGTTCTTGCCTGAGGACCGTATGGCCATCGTCGCTCACGCTGCGCGGCACATTGCGAATGGGGTCGCCTTCGTCCAGGAACACGGCAAGGACCTGCCCCGCCTTCATCGTTTCCAGCTTGAGCTTGGTTTTGACGAAGTTGTAGGGACAGATCACCCCACGCAAATCCAACTCTGCATCCGCCCGAAGCTCTTCGGAGTTTTCTCCCTGGCAAGAACGGTCGATTTTCATAGCCTGGGCGACCCCCACATCCACACAATTCGCGTTTTATGCTAACAGGCCATCCCTGTGCTGTAACAAGCGTAAAGGGGACAACAGGAAACGGAGAGAAGATGAAAAAAGGCTCAAAACGACGGTGGCGGCCCGAAGGCCGCCACCATGGTTTCACTTTCGACTGGAAAGAAAGTGCGCTTAGTTCCCGCCCATTCCCTTCGACAGGGTTGGCTTCTCCATTGAGCCGTAGTCGGTCTTTAGCCCCCCCGCATAACCCCATCCCGGCTGCGGATCGCAGTTCCAGCAAGGCGCCGCACCCGTGACTTCGCCGATCTGGCTGGTAAAGCCCTTCGCCCCGGTCACTTCGCCCGGCAGTATCTGCCCGTAGCTGCCACCGGTCACCCCGCCTGAATTGGTCTCAATGCCGCGCTCTGTGCTTGGGTTCGGCCGCTGGCCGAGGCCGCCGAAGCCGGCCAGCTTCTCGTTGCCGCGCAGCACCGTGACTTCACGCACCAGCTTCCTGCCCGTGCCGAAAGGCTGACTCGCGGTCGTTTCCTCACGCACCTGCAGCGTCACGTCATCACCGGAGTTGATTACCTTGATTTGGTCCATGTTGCTCTCGGAATCCAGATACAGCGTCAGTGAAGACATGGCGCCGCTTCCCGCCCGGCCTTCATCGTGCGAGCTGCCGCCTGTTTCCAGGTGAATCTTGCGACCCGGCAGATCGACGGCAAGCACGCGGCCATAGACGGTTTCGGCTTGCGAGAGCCGTTCCAGCAACGCATTCTTATCCCAGACTTGCGAGCGAGTCCCGGTGCCGGACGATTCGCCGACGCCGGTACCGAAGCCGGAGTGCTGGGGCAGGCGCTCCTGAGCGACCGCGACGCCGACAGCGCCCCCAAGCAGGATCACTGCTCCCATCAAAAATACCTTACGCATGTGCTGCCTCCTTGTGAGTTAGACTATAAATGATGAACGACAAAACCGGTCTTTCTCTGCTCACCTGCAAGCACTAGCCAAAAATGACAGGCGAAATATAGGCCAATCCTCCACACCTGTCAAGAAAATTTCTGGGGGTTGTGGACCAACCAGGGCCACCCACTGCCTACGGGGTGTCGCACCCTACCCACACCTCAATCCATACCTCCCGCAAGACCCCGCAATCGAGGGTTATGGTGCCCGGAGGGAGGATCGAACTCCCACTCTCTTGCGAGAACCAGATTTTGAGTCTGGCGCGTCTGCCAGTTCCGCCATCCGGGCTGCCTGCCCATCGGTCCCCTTCTAGCACGATCCTCTTGGACCGTCAACCGCTGTCCCCTCTTTCCTTTCTCTTGGAGCGGATGCTACAATGCGCTCGACTCTTCAATACCGACACCCGACTGCTCAGGCTCGGTTTATCCTATTATTAGGAGGTTTCCTCATGGCTTCGGTGCAGTGCGTGAAGTGCGGAAAGGAAGAAGAACCGATCACCGACACTCTCTTCATGGGGAAGCTGGAGACCGAGATCAAAACCAAGGTCTGCAAAAACTGCTGGAAACAATGGGAAGGCATGCGCGTGATGGTGATCAACGAATACCAAGTCAATCTGGGCGAGGAAAGCGGCCGTGAACTCGTCAAGAAACAAATGCGGGCCTTTTTAAACCTCGGAGAATCAACCGACACTTCAAAGCTCCAGGCCAATTACAAGCCGCCGCAATAGCCGATATTTTTTATCGCCTTGCCCTCACCCGCATGACCCCGACCCTGCCCGTTCGAGTTGACACATCCCCACGCCCCCCCCACCAACCGGCGGGCCTAACGACTCGTCGCTGGCTTTCTCCAATAAGGCCTTCCATCTCCACAACCTGCCGCTCCACAACAACCTGCCGTGAGCGAAATTTGCCCGACACGCCTTGGATTTCATTGACAAATTGCAAAAGCCAGTGGTAGATTTACCCGTTCTTCAATTCGAATCGTTACAGACGACGCTGGGATCGATCCGTTATGATGACACAGATGACCGTGAAGGGGCTGATGTTCGATCCCTACAATAACGCGTACATCGTTATTTTGCGGGACGAGGACAACTCCGACATGTTGCCCATCTGGGTCGGGAAAGCAGAAGCCAGCTCGATCAGCTTCGCTCTGGAAGGGTCGGCGGCTCCCCGGCCGATGACGCATGACCTCATGCGATCGCTCCTGGATACCGTCGATGCCAAGGTCCTGAGCGTGGTGGTCACCGACTTAAAAGACAATACCTATTATGCGAAAATCCATCTCATGGGCGAGGACTCCGAATACTCGGTTGACTCACGGCCCAGCGATGCCATTGCCTTGGCACTGCGAACGAACGCGCCTATTTTTGCCCGTGAGGAAGTGCTCCGCAAACAGGCATCGGAAGAATTGGATCAATGGCTTGAGAATCTCAAGCCGGAGGACTTCGGCAAATATGAGTCGTGAGCGCCGCGCCTGTTCGTCGATCGACCCTGATCGTGCCGGAACGGTGGGGACACACGAGGCAAGAAAGACGCGCTTCAGCAAGAGCACAGCCTCCTGACAACCCATAACGCGCGGCCCTGCCTGGATGTAGTCCCCCTGCACGATCTTGGCTTCAGCCTGACTCGGCTGGTTGCAAAAGGGAGCCCGCAAACAACGGGCGCACGCGATAGGAACGTTGAGAGTTTGATTGGAACACATCATGATGGACGGCGATAAAGAATCCTCCGATCTGGTACGGTTGACGGTACACGGGGTCCTCCCCGATTCCAACACCGATACGCAGATCGTCATCCTCAGGGACGAAGAACATGCCGAGGTGCTCCCGATCTGGGTCGGCAGCGCGGAGGGCAACGCGATCCGCCTGGCCTTGGAAGGCGTGGTCCCGCCCCGTCCCATGAGTCACGATTTAATCCGGAGCTTTGCCGATCACCTCAACATCAAGATCACCTCGGCGGTGATCACGGACGTCAAAAGCAACACCTACTATGCCACCGTCCACTTGACCGCCCACGGGCTCGAACGGACGATCGACTCCCGGCCGAGCGACGCCATCGCCTTGGCCTTGCGCGCGAATTGTCCTCTCTATGTGACGCAGGATGTGTTGAAGCAACGAGGGGGCAGCAACCTCGATGCCTGGCTGGAAAAACTGGAAGCGAAAAACCTGGGCAAACACGAAGTCTAGCACCGCGCGTCCCACTGACGCAGCATTCGAGAACGGGGAAAGGAATCATGGGAACCTATCTAGCAAAACCGGCAGAAGTAGTCAGGAAGTGGTACGTAGTCGACGCCAATGGGAGGACGCTGGGGCGACTGGCCGCGCGCGTGGCCGGCGTCTTGCGCGGCAAACACAAGCCCACGTTCACCCCTCACGTGGACACCGGCGACCACGTCGTAGTGATCAATGCGGGCAAGATCGCCCTCACCGGCGACAAGTTCCGCACCAAGACGTATATCCATCACACGGGCTTTCCCGGCGGGCTCAAGACCATCACGGCCGAGCACCTGCACGCCAAGAAGCCGACCGCGCTCGTCGAACGAGCCATCAAAGGCATGTTGCCCAAGAACACGCTCGGCAAGCAAATGGGGCGCAAGTTGAAAGTCTATGCGGGGGCGGAGCATCCCCACAAGGCCCAAGGCCCCGAACCGCTTACACTCTGATTCATGATCGACTGAACGACTGAAGGAGAACCAGACACATGGCAGCAGCAATGCAATACGCAACCGGCAAGCGCAAATACGCCATCGCCCGGGCTTGGCTCTCGGCGGGCTCCGGCGAGATCGTGGTCAACCAACGCGCCTTTGAAAACTATTTTCCCCGCCCCTCGCTCAGAAGTTTGGTGCAGTACCCGCTCGAAGTCGCCGGGCTGCTCGGCAAGTACAACGTGAAGGCCACGCTGTGCGGCGGAGGGCCCACCGGCCAAGCCGGTGCGCTTCGACATGCCATCGCCAAAGCCTTGGTGACCATGACGCCGGCCCTGCGGGAGCCCCTCAAGAAAGAAGGCCTCCTGACCCGCGACTCGCGCGTCAAGGAACGGAAAAAGTACGGACAGAAAGGGGCCAGGAAACGCTTCCAGTACTCGAAGCGGTAAAGACTTGGGGCTGCTGCCTATGGAAAAGGGAAGGCCTCGGGCCTTCCCTTTTTTATGTTCTCAATCGGCGCACTCCATGGGGCTTTGCTGAGATGGGAGCTTTGTTAAGAATCTGTTTGATCGAGAGTACGGTGAACTCGTGACACGATCGGCAACAGTAGTCCATGTGGCAGTGGCAGGCGCCAGCGGCTATGCCGGCGCCGAATTGCTGCGTCTGCTCATGGGCCATCCACGAGTCAAAATCACCGCCGTGACATCGGAGAAGTCGGCCGGCAGTCCCGTGGCCTCCGTCTTCCCGCACCTGGCTTCCGTGCTCCCCCTCTCGTTCGAAGCCTTGGCCCCGGAGGCGATCGCCAAGCGGGCCGACCTGGTCTTTTTGGCCCTTCCCCATACCACGTCGCTGATGCCGGCATCGGTCTGCCTGGCCGCAGGCAAGCACGTCGTGGATCTCAGCGCCGACTACAGGTTGAAGGATCCCGGCCAGTACGAAACCTGGTATCACACTCCTCACCCCTACCCGGATCTCCTCAAGGAAGCGGTGTACGGGCTCCCGGAGTTGCACAAGGACGCCATACGAACCGCTCGCCTGGTCGCATCGCCCGGCTGTTATCCGACCGCCGCTATCCTGCAATTAGCCCCCTTGGTGGCCAAGGGGCTGATCCAGCCGGACTCCATAGTCATCGATGCCAAGTCCGGCGTATCAGGAGCGGGCCGGAGCCCGGCCCTTGCCTACCATTTCCCTGAAGCCCATGAATCCATCGAGGCCTATAAAGTCGGCCGGCACCGCCATATTCCCGAGATCGAGCAGGAGTTGAGCGCGCTGGCAGGAAGCCTCAAGGGCAAGGGACAGCAGACAAGGACCGCCCACGACGCGGCCAAGATTCTCGTCGCCTTTACGCCGCACCTTGTCCCCATGAATCGTGGGATTCTCAGCACGGCGTATTGCCGGCTGAAGACCCCCCTCGGACGCGAGAACCTGCGAGCGCTCTACAAGGACTTTTACAAAAACGCGCGGTTCGTGCGCCTCCAGGACGGCGACGCATCCGCGAATCCGCGCCACGTGCGCGGCTCGAACTTCTGCGACCTGGCCCTGTTCACCGACGCCAGAACCGGCTGGGTGGTCACGGTCTGCGCCATCGACAACCTGGTCAAAGGCGCGGCCGGTCAGGCCATCCAAGCCATGAACCTGATGCTGGGGTTCCCGGAAGAAACGGGCCTCCTGGCTCCCGGAGTCTACCCGTGACTGCTTTCTCCGCCCTGCGACAGCTGCCGCGACCATGACAGGCCGATCCTTCAAAAACATCAGAGGCGGGATCACGGCGCCACAGGGATTTCTGGCAGCCGGGATTCACGCCGGGATCAAAAAACAGGCCGTTCCCGACCTGGCCCTCGTCGTTTCCACCGGAGAAGGATCGATCGCCGGTGTCTTTACGACCAATCGAGTGACAGCCGCGCCGGTCGTCCTAGATCGTCTGCACCTTCGCGGCGGGATCGGCCGAGCCATCGTCGTCAACAGCGGCAACGCGAACGCCTGTACGGGAGCCCGAGGCCTGGCCGATGCGAAAGAAATGGCCCGCCTGGTCGCCGAACATCTCGGCACGACGACCAACCATGTGTTTGTCGGTTCCACCGGCGTCATCGGCCAATCCCTCCCGATGGCGCGGATCAGACAGGGCATCCCTGCGATCATCAAACGCCTCCGCCGAAGCGGCGGACGGGACGCAGCCAGGGCCATTATGACCACCGACCTGACCGTCAAGGAGATCGCCGTCACGGCTCGGATTGCCGGCCATCGCATTACCGTGGGCGGGATGGCCAAAGGCTCCGGCATGATTCATCCCGACATGGCCACGATGCTGGCCTATCTCACGACCGATGCGGCCATCGCGCCGCCGACGCTCCAGCGAGCGCTCGCCGCCGCCGTCGCCCCGTCCTTCAACAGCATCTCGGTGGACGGCGACACCAGCACGAACGACACCGTCCTGTGCCTGGCCAACGGACTCGCGGAAAACCCCAGGCTCAAAACGGGGTCCCGAGAACTTGCCGCCTTCCAGGAATTGCTGTCCCACGTCTGCCACTCGCTTGCCATGCAGATCTGCCGGGACGGGGAAGGGGTCACCAAGGTTGTGCGGCTGCTCGTCACGAGAGCCAGGACCCAGGCCGAGGCCAAGCAAGTCGCCAAGACCATCGCGACCTCCAGCCTGGTGAAGACCGCGCTGTTCGGAGAAGATGCCAACTGGGGACGGATCATGGCCGCCATCGGCCGTTCGGGTGTCCCCATTGCCCCGCAGAAAATCGGCCTCGCCTTCGAGGGCATCCCGATCGTGCGCAACGGCGTGGGGCTCGGCCCGTCCGCCGAGCGACGCATCGACCGGGTGGTGCGTCGCAAGGAGTTTACGATTACTGTGGACCTCGGCCAAGGCTCGCACCGCGCCTGGCTCTGGACCACCGACCTGTCCTACGACTACGTGAAGATCAATGCCTCCTATCGCTCGTAGGACCGGCCCTGGGCGCGGCTTGTAAAGCAACGCGAACTATGCTAAATTTCAACCCCTTGTAGGGATTTCGTTCCGTTTCAGTCGCAGGGCTTCGACAAAGGCAAGGACCTGTCGGAGCGATTATTCAAATTCGCAGTGGCGTGTCCGCACGCCATTCAGCTTGGGAACAAGGGGAGAGAGACCTCTCGTCCGTTTCGACGGACGCGCTCCGCAAGCAAAGGAAGGAGGTGACAGCACAGCATGGGGATGATCACGATCAAGGAACTGCTGGAGGCCGGCGTCCATTTCGGCCACCAAACCAACCGCTGGAACCCGAAGATGAAACGCTTCATTTTCGGCGAACGCAACGGCATCTACATCATCGATTTACAACAATCCGTCCAGCGCTTTGAGGCCGCCTACGCATTCGTCCGGGACATCGTCTCGGCGGGCGAATCCGTCCTGTTCGTCGGCACCAAGCGTCAGGCCGTGGACATTCTGGAAGAAGAAGCGAAACGGTCCCGCATGTTCTTCGTGAACAAGCGGTGGCTGGGCGGCATGCTGACCAACTTCCAGACCATCCGCAAGAGCATCGAGAAGCTGAAAAAGTTTGAGGCGGCCCTGACCGACGGCACCCATCAGCGGTTGACTAAAAAAGAAGTCGGCCAGATGGAAAAAGAACGGGTGAAGCTGGAAAAGTATCTCAGCGGGATCAAGAACTTGAACAGCCTCCCCGGCTGCGTCTTCGTGCTGGACACCCGCGTCGAGCACATTGCGGTCCAGGAGGCCAACCGGCTGGGCATTCCGGTGCTCGCCATCATCGACACCAACTGCGATCCGGACGGCATCGACTATCCGATCCCGGGGAACGATGACGCGATCCGGTCGATCAAGCTGATCACCTCGCGCATCGCCGATGCCTGCATCGAAGGCGCTCACCTGCGCGCGCAACGCGAGGACGGGGGCAAACCCGAGGGCACGACCGCAGCCGACCTGCGTCACTCCCACCCGGCCTCCATCGGAGTGGAAAGCGTCCCGACACTGTAAAGAGCCTGGCCCGGCGGGAGGATCGAGCCCGCCCGGCCGTCGTCATGAACGAAAGAGGAGTGAGTACGCGGCATGGCATCCAATAGCACCTTGGTGAAAGAACTACGCGAAAAAACCGGCGCCGGCATTCTGGATTGTCAGAAGGCGCTGACGGAATCCGGCAACGACATCGAGAAAGCCATCGAGCATCTGCGGCAAAAGGGCCTGGCGGCCGCGCAAAAGAAGGCCGGTCGGGAGACGAATGAAGGGCTCATCAGCGCCTATATCCACCCCGGCAGCCGCATCGGGGTCCTCATCGAGGTCAACTGCGAGACCGACTTCGTCGCACGGAACGAGGAATTCCAGGCCTTCGTGAAGGACCTCGCGCTCCAGGTCGCCGCGTCCAACCCCTCCTTCGTCAAACGGGAAGACATCCCGGCCGCGCTGATCGAGAAAGAGAAACAGATCTATCAGGCTCAGGCCAAGGAAATGGGGAAGCCGGAGGCGGCATGGGGCAAGATCGTGGAGGGCAAGCTGGAGAAGTTCCGTCAGGAAAGCTGCCTGCTGGAGCAGGCCTTCATCAAGAATCCCACGGTCACCATTAAAGACCTCTTGGCGCAGAAGATCGCGAAGATCGGCGAGAACATGTCCATCCGGCGCTTCACACGTTACCAGTTGGGCCACGAATGACCTCCGCCAAATACCGGCGGATCCTCCTCAAGATCAGCGGCGAGATCCTGGCCGGTGACCAGGGTTACGGCATTCAGCCCGCGGTGCTCGAAACCATCGCAAACGAGATCGGCTCGGTCTCGACGCTCGGCGTGGAAGTGGCTGTCGTCATCGGCGGCGGCAATATCTTTCGCGGCCTGGCCGCCAGCGCCGGCGGGATGGAACGGGCCTCCGCCGACTACATGGGGATGCTCGCCACCGTGCTCAACGCCTTGGCCCTCCAAGACGCCCTCGAGCGCAAGGGCATTACCACCCGCGTACAGTCCGCCATCGAAATGCGGCAACTGGCGGAGGGGTACATCCGTCGGCGGGCCATCCGCCACCTAGAGAAAAAACGGGTGGTCATCTTCGCCGGCGGAACGGGCAACCCTTACTTTTCCACCGACACCGCCGCCGCACTACGGGCAATGGAAATCGGCGCGGACGTGATCATGAAGGGCACCAAGGTGGACGGGATCTACGAGGCCGATCCGGCGACCCACCCGAAGGCCAAGATGTTCGCCGAACTGCCGTTCCTGTCGATTATCAACCAGCAATTGAAAGTCATGGACTCGACCGCCATCACGCTCTGCATGGACAACAACCTCCCCCTGATCGTCTTTAATTTCAAGGCGCCGGGGAACCTCCTGAAGGTGGTGCGAGGAGAGAAGATCGGCACCCTGGTGACGGCAGCCAGTCATTGACGCGGAAGAGGCCCTGCCATGGCAAGCGCGACCAAACAAAAAGTGACCGAGCGCATGGAAGCCGCGCTGGAACACCTCAAGCGTGAACTGAGTTCCCTGCGGACCGGCCGGGCGTCGCTCGCACTGCTGGACGGGATCAAGGTGGACTACTACGGCACGCCGACTCCGTTGAAGCAAGTCGCCAACCTGGGGGTCCCGGAAAGCCGCTTGATCACCGTGCAACCCTGGGAGCCGGCCCTTATCAAGGAAATCGAAAAAGCGCTGCAAGCATCCGGGCTCGGCCTGACGCCCGCCAATGACGGGAAAGTCATCCGGCTTCCGATCCCGCCCCTGACCGAAGACCGACGGAAAGACCTTATCAAGCTCTGCAAGAAACACGGGGAAGAAAGCAAAGTGGTGCTCCGGACCATCCGGCGGGAAGGCAACGAGGAACTCAAGCACCTGCACAAAGACGGCACGCTGACCGAAGACGATCTGCGGAAGGCGGAAACCGAAATTCAAAAGCTGACCGACCAGTACGTGCAAAAGATCGACCAGATTCTCAAGAAGAAGGAGGAGGAAATCTTAGAAATCTAAGGTCGCCTCCGTATCGGACCGGATCACGACAAACACCTTGTCTCCTTCAATCCACTCCTCCCCAACCGTCGCCACCATTGACTTCGCCGCCCTCGCGCACAATCTGGCCATCGTGCGCCGGCGCCTCACCGCTCCGTGCGAGATCCTCGCCGTGGTCAAGGCCGACGCCTATGGACACGGCGCCGTCACGGTCGCGCAAAGACTCGCGCAACTCGGCGTCCCTCGGTTCGGGGTCGCGACGATCCAGGAAGGCGCCACGCTGCGCGACGCGGGCATCCAGGCGCCCATCCTGGTCATGGGGGCGCTCCTGCCGAACCACCTGCCGGACGTCATCGCATATAGGCTGACGCCCGCCGTACACGATTCCGCCACGGCCGACGCCCTGGCCGCTCTGACCCGCTCCAGGCCAGTCCCCTACCCCATCCATATCAAGGTGGACACAGGCATGGGACGATTGGGCCTCGCCCCGGAGGCGGTCCTCCCGCTCCTGCAATCGCCCTGCTGCAAGGGGCCGCTGCGCGTCGAGGGCCTCATGACCCACCTTGCCGATGCGGACGGCGGCGATCCCGGCTATACCGAAGCCCAGATCGCGCGATTCCGGACCGTAGTCGCGCAAGCCGAAGCCGCCGGGCTCTCCATCCCGCTGCTGCACGTCGCCAACAGCGCCGCGATTCTCTGCCACCCGTCGTCGCATTTCAACCTGGTCCGGCCCGGCATCATGCTCTACGGTTATCAGTCGGCCCTGCGCGGCCAAGCCGCCCCCGATCTGCACCCCGTGCTCACCCTCAGCACCACCATCGTGCAGGTCAAGCGCTTGGCCTCCGGCGAGAGCGTCGGCTACAACCGCGCTTACCTGGCCTCCCGTCCCTCACGCATCGCCATCTTGCCGATCGGTTATGCGGATGGCTACAGTCGCGCCTTGTCCAACCGTGGTCACGTCCTAATCAAGGGCCGCCAGGCTGCCGTGGTCGGCCGCGTATGTATGGACATGACCATGGTCGATGTCACGGACATCCCCGACGCCGGACCAGGGGATGAAGCCGTCCTGATCGGACAACAAGGCGCGGCACGGATCACCGCTGACGATCTGGCGCAGTGGCTCGGGACCATCCCTTACGAGGTCCTCTGCGCCATCGGGCCTCGCGTGGCGCGGATCTACCGCTGAGCGAAACCCGCCCTATCGTTGTCCCCTCGCGGTGATTACCCTATAATGGGCCGACGCTCGCAGTTCACCCCCTTTGCATGATGGCCGCATGACGACAGCCGCATTCGATCTCAGAGCCAAAGTGCTGGGCTACGTGTTCGTGGTCCAGGATTTTACCGTCCTGTGCGCGCAGACCCTCGCGGGGCTGGCCCGCCCCCCGTGGTACCTGCGCGAAATCGTCTTCCAACTGGACCGCATCGGGGTTGGGTCGCTCTTCATCGTGATCCTGACCGGCCTCTTCACCGGCATGGTGCTGGCGCTGCAGGGCGCCGTCCAACTCGAACCCTACGGGGCGACCATCTACGTCTCGCGGCTCATCGGCACCTCCGTGGTGCGGGAACTGGGGCCGGTACTGGCGGCCCTGATGATCGCGGGACGCGTCGGCACCGGCATCGCCTCCGAGATCGCCTCGATGACGGTCACGGAACAGATCGACGCCCTGCGGGCCGAAGGGACCGATCCGATCCAGAAGCTGGCCAAAACCCGACTCATCGCCTGTCTCATCATGATTCCGCTCTTGACGGTCATCGCGGACGGGGTTGCCATCCTGGGAGGCTGGCTGGTGGCGAGGCTGTACCTGTCCATCGACTCCTACTTCTACTGGACCTGGGCCTTTGAGGCCATCCACCGTCGCGACATCGTGCTGGGATTGGCGAAACCCGTCGTCTTTGGGTTTATCATCGCGATGGTGGGCTGCTATGCCGGCTTTCAGACCAAAGGGGGCACGGTCGGCGTCGGCCTCTCGACCACCCAATCGATGGTCTCCTCCTCCATCCTCATCCTGGCAAGCGATTTTTTGCTGACCAAGCTGTTCATGGCGTTTCCATAATGAATGCCGGTCCCCCCATGATCACCCTTCGATCCGTCGGACTCATGCTCGGCGCCAGGCCGATCCTCAAGGACGTCTCGCTGGACGTGCGCCCGGGTGAAACCAAAGTGATTCTGGGCGGCAGCGGCTCCGGCAAAACGACCATCCTGAGACTCATTCTGGGCCTCTACCGGCCGGACCAGGGCTCCATCTTCGTGGGAGGAGAAGAGATCACCCATTTGGAAGAGCGGGATCTCGCGGAGATCAGACAACGCATGGCGATGGTCTTCCAGAATGCCGCGCTGTTCGACTCGTTGACCGTGAGGGAGAATGTCGGATACCGCCTCTGGGAGCAGGACCTCCTGTCGGACGAGCAGATCGACCTGGCCGCGATCGAGAGCCTGCGGTTCGTGGGGCTCGAAGACACCGTAGACAAGATGCCGGCGGAACTCAGCGGGGGCATGCGAAAACGGGTGGGAATCGCCCGCGCCTTGGCCAGCGGCGCCACAACCCTGCTGTACGACGAGCCGACCGCCGGGCTGGACCCGATCAATACCTGCATGGTCAGCCGGTTGATCCAACGATTGAAAACCAAAGACGTCACACAAATCGTGGTGACGCACGACCTCGACACGGCCTATCGGATCGCAGACCGCATCGTGATGATTGCGAGCGGCTGCATCCTCTTCGACGGCACACCGGATGAGCTGCGCCGGTCCGACATGCCGGCTATCCGCGAATTCCTTGACCCCGGCAGCATGCCGCCGGACTGGCGTGTGATCCCGAAACCTGATGTTGTGGACGAGCCGGCCGGATGACGGCGAGATAAGACGCAAGGGAGAGTCTACCGATGAGTCGACAGCGCCAACTGATGTGGTCACAGGCCAAGGTGGGACTCCTCGTCCTGGTCGCCCTGACCATTCTGGTGATCATGATCATGAACCTGGAACAGGGGATGGGGCTGATCAGCAGCCAGACGAAATTTCGCGCCGTCGTACCCCATACCCAGGGTTTGAAAGTGGGTGGGCCGGTCCGTATGAACGGCGTGGACATCGGCAACGTGCACCAGATCGCAATCGCGCAGGATTCGCCGAACGTGGAGATCGTCTTCACCGTCAAAAAAAGCGTCGCGGCACACATCAAGGAAGACGCCTCGGTCAACATCCGCCCTATGGGGCTGCTGGGAGACAAGTTTCTGGATATCCTGCCCGGTACCCCGAGCAAGCCGCCGCTCCCCCAAGGCAGTCTGCTCGTCGGGCAGGCCGAAGCCGATCTGACCAGCGTCACGTCCGGCGCCACCGCCACCATCGAGCACGTGAACGCGATGATCAAAGACATGCAGCAGATCCTGACCAGCATCAGCCAAGGACAGGGCACGGCCAGCAAGCTGATCTCCGACCCGGCCCTCTACGACCGCTCCAAGCACGTGATCGACAATCTGGAGGCCGTGTCCGAAAAGAGCCTCAAGC
>JACQCB010000052.1 GCA_016201805.1 Nitrospirota bacterium
GCCGAATTGATCCTCTACAGCGCCAAGCAGGGTCGCGTCGCCGTCACCCCGCCGTTCAAGCCGGCGCTGGAAGAAAAGCTGGCCTTCGCTTTGCTGCACCATCCGAGCCTCGCCCCCTTCTGGCGGGAGGAACTGGGGGAAGACACCTTCGGCCTCCTGGCCGGCTTGATGCCGCGAACCTGGACGCTGGATCCCAGTCCCGTCCCGCCCGCCGCCGTGATTCCCGAACTGCGCGTCGGGGAAAAAGCCGTGGCGGATTGGCGCGACCTGGCCTCGGCCTCGCAGAAGGGCCGGCGCTTCGTCGTGAAACCCTCCGGCTTCTCCGAACTGGCCTGGGGCAGCCGCGGCGTCTCGGTCGGCCACGACTTGCCTCAATCGGAATGGGCGGCAGTGCTGGACCAGGCCCTGGCCTCCTTTGCCACAACGCCGTATGTCTTGCAGGAATTCCACAAAGGCCGGCAGTTTCACCTGACCTATGAAGACCGGAACCAAGGCGACGTCGTCCCCATGGCCGGTCGCGCGAGGCTCTCTCCCTATTATTTTGTCGTCGGCGATCGCGCCGAATTGGGCGGCATCCTGGCGACGGTCTGCCCCCTGGACAAGAAAGTCATCCACGGAATGAGGGACGCCATCATGATCCCTTGCGCGGTTGCACCGCGCGAGTCCGAAAGTCACAAAGTCTGAAAGTCGCAACGTCCACGACTATCTTGATGATGACTTTAAGACTTGATGACGTTCGACTTTACAACTGAGAGTTTATGGCTTTGACCCTCTATCATGTGTCCTGGTGTCCCGAATGCGAGATCGTCCGCGAGAAGCTCGCCTCGCTCAAGCTGGCCTATCTCGACGTGATCGTGCCGGACGCCCGTGCGTTTCGCCAACAAGTCCACGAAGTCTCGGGCCAGTATTACGTCCCCGTCTTGATGGACGACGACCTCGTGCTGACCGCAACCGAGGAAATCCTGGCCTATCTCGACGACCGATACGAGACCGGTGGCGGCGCAGCCAAGCCCCGCCCGGCCAAGCCCCGCGCCGAGCAGGCGTCGGCCGTGCTTGGCGAGGACGATCAATACCCCTCGTGCAGCAGGGACGGCACAGGGAAGTGACCGGGAGTCCTCTGCTCCAAGGACAACTCTATGGATGACTGGAAAAAAATCCTGGCCGACAGCATCGTCACGCCCAAGGACTTGGCGGCGTGCTTCGGTCTGGACGAGAAAGAGATCGACGCCATCGTCGGCGACTACCCCATGCGGATCACGCCGACGGTGCTGGCCACGATCAAGGAAAAGGGCGACGCGATCTGGAAGCAGGTGGTGCCCGATCCGCTCGAAATGGCCGACTTCGATTCGCCCGACGACCCGCTCGAGGAAGACACGATGAGCCCGGTACCCCACCTGGTACATCGCTATCCCGATCGGGCCCTGCTCATGGTGACCAACCAGTGCCCGATCTACTGCCGGTTCTGCACGCGCAAACGCCTCGTGGGGAAACCAGGCTTTTTGAAGAAGGGCGAGTTGGACCGCGCCATCGCCTACCTGCGTGAACACACCGAGGTGCGCGACGTCATCCTCTCCGGCGGAGACCCGCTGCTCCTGCCCGACCACTTGATGGAACGCATCCTCAAGGCCTTGCGGACGATCCCGCATCTGGAGCTGATCCGGCTCGGGTCCCGCGTACCGGGCACCCTGCCCCAGCGCATCACTCCGAAACTCTGCGAGATCGTCAAGAAGTACCACCCGATTTATATGAATCTGCACTTCAACCACCCGGACGAGTTGACGCCAGAGGTGAAGGCCGCCTGCGCCATGCTGGCGGACGCGGGCGTCCCCTTGGGGGCCCAGACCGTGCTCCTGAAAGGCGTCAACGACGATCCCGAGGTCATGAAGCGGCTGATGCAACAACTCCTGCTGGCCCGCGTGAAGCCCTATTACCTCTATCAAGCGGACCTGACCAAGGGGACGAACCATTTCAGGACCACGGTGGAAACCGGCATGCACATCATCCGTTCCTTGCAAGGACATACCAGCGGGATGGCGGTGCCCCACTTCGTGATCGATGCGCCGGGCGGGGGCGGGAAAATTCCGATCCTCCCGCCCGATTATCTGATGCATCTGGACGAGGACGGCGCGGTGCTCAAGAACTACGAGAACAAGACCTTCCATTATCCCCAGCCGGCCGGCGGCAACGGGCGCGAGTTGCCCATGGTCGGCGCGCATCATGCGGGCGGCTCGCCCCCCGCCAGAACCGGCTGCCGGGACGACGAGCACGGAGGATGCATCGACCGATGAAACAAGCCAGGCAGCACGGCATCCTGCCGTATCAACACGTGAAGCAGCTCATCGCCGATCGGGTCATCCAGGCGGACGTGCCGATCGAGGACCGGCGTGGGCAGTCGATGACATTGGCTCTCAGCCTGCCTATACTCTGTGGTACAGGGGATAACTAGCGATGGACTCCTTTGAGCCCAACTTAATTCCTTCTCTGTTCCCTGAATTACAGAAAGATATACAAAGCTATTCGACAGGCGTATTGCCTTCACAAAGAATTAGAGAACTTGTTGAGCAGAAGAAAATTTTTTCTGACCCTTGCGGAATAGATGAAGATCAGATCCAGCCATCAAGCATCGATTTACGATTAGGCTCAATAGCCTATCGCGTCCAAGCTAGCTTCTTGCCAGGGTTAAACTCTACCGTGGCCAGCAAAATCAGAGACTTGGTAATGACAGAAATTGATCTATCCCGTCCCACTGTCTTTGAAAAAGGCTGTGTTTACATTGTTCCTTTGAAGGAAACTCTGCATTTACCCAGCGACATCTCAGCAAAAGCTAACCCCAAAAGCAGCACAGGACGTTTGGATATTTTTACAAGGTTGATTTGCGACTACGGCGATGAATTCGAACGCACAACGAAAGGCTACAAGGGTAAGCTGTATGCCGAAGTTGTCCCTCGTACGTTCACAGTAATATTGCAAGAGGGGATCAGACTAAACCAGCTACGTCTAGTCCGTGGGTCTCCTCCTCCTTCGGACTCCAAGTTGCTCGAATTAGACAAGCAAGAAAGGCTTACCTATGCAGACGAAGGAGCACCCAAAAACGCTCTCATTGATGAAGGCCTTAAAATATCCGTCAACCTCCAAGGCGATAAAGACCGTAATATCATTGGCTATAGAGCCAAGAAAAATGCGCCGGCAATTGATCTCGGAAAGATCAATTACTATGCCCATGAGGATTTCTGGGATGTCATTCCTGCCCCGACTAGTAAAACTATTATTTTAAGCCCTGACGATTTTCACATTCTGGTTTCCAAAGAAAAGGTCCGAATCCCGCATGACTATGCAGCAGAAATGGTAGCCTATGATCCTTCTATAGGAGAATTCCGAATTCATTACGCTGGTTTTTTTGACCCTGGGTTCGGATATGGTTCAAACGATATCAAGGGCACACCTGCAGTTTTAGAAGTTAGATCACATGAAGTGCCTTTTCTTATCGAAGACGGGCAGATTGTTGGTCGTCTCATTTATGAACGCTTGTTAGCCAAACCTGATAAAATTTATGGTGTAGGCATAGGCTCCTCCTACCAACGGCAGGGACTGACGCTCAGCAAACATTTCAAGACCTAGAGGTACGACACCCCATGACGGCACCGACTGAGCCGACCGATCCGCAGCGTCCCCCGCAGGAGCCCGCGTCCGAGCCGGACTCGTCCGCGCACCACCGAGACCGGACGGACGGCGGATCGGGAGAAGACCGCCAGTTCAACACCGCCGAAATGATGGTCGGCGTCGCAATGATGTTCGTCGGCTTCCTGAACGTCCTGCTGTCCATCAGCGGCGGGTTCGAAATCAACGCCGTCCCGCTGCTCCTGTATTTTGCTGGCATGGCGGTCTGGGCCCATGCCACGATCGCCAACCTCTCGATCCGTTACACGGTCATCACCGTCGCGGTCACCTTTGCCCTGGGCTTTTTCCACTACGGCGAGGTGCTGTTTTGGCACAAGCAGGTGGTCTTTTGGGCCACCATCGCCATGGTGGCCTTCTTCATGTTCCAACCGACTCTGGAAAAAAAGAAGGGCGACAGGTAACCGGACGACGCGCAGGCGCCATGACCATCAGCGTCATTCTTCCGACCCTGAACGAAGAGGAGACCCTGCCCCGCACGCTGGCCCACACGCTCGGACTGGGCTTCGACGAAGTCCTCGTCGTGGACGGCGGCAGCACGGATCGCACATGTGGAATTGTTTCCGCATGTGCGGGCGATGGGCAATGGGCAATAGGCGATGGGACAGAATCTAGGAAATTTGAAGCCTCTCTTCCCCCCCATAGCCTATCGCCTCTAGCCCCTCGCCTCGCCCTGCTGGCTTCGCCGGCAGGGCGGGCGATTCAGATGAATGCCGGGGCAGCGGCCAGCCATGGAGAAGTCCTGCTGTTCCTGCACGCCGACACGCAACTCCCGCGCGATGCCAAACCGGCGATCGTGCAGGCGCTGCAAGAGCCGGCCTGTGCGGGAGGGCGCTTCGACCTGCGGTTCGAGCGCCCTGCGGGACTGGCCCGGTTGATCGGCCGCCTGATCAATCTCCGCTCGCGCTGCACCGGCATCGCCACCGGCGATCAGGCCCTCTTCGTGCGGCGCTCGATCTTCGAACAGATGGGAGGCTTTTCGGCCATCCCGATCATGGAAGACGTGGACTTCACCCGACGCCTGAAACGGATGGGACGAACGGCAGCCCTTCGATCCCAGGTCGTCACGTCGTATCGACGCTGGGAATCGTGCGGACCGATCCGCACGATTCTCTTGATGTGGCTCCTCCGGTTCCTCTACTGGATCGGCGTCAGCCCTCAGACACTGAGTCGCTGGTATGGCAATGTACGGTAAGAATTGGGCGATTGGGTGATCTGGTGATTTCGTGAAGTGAGATTCGTCAAATGAACCAATCACCAAACCGTAACTCACCAAATTCCGCGCTGGTTATCTTCGCCAAGGCGCCGATTCCAGGACTTGTCAAAACGCGTCTCTGCCCTCCGCTGACTCCGGACGAAGCGGCCACGCTGCAAGGCAGCCTGGTGCTGGACGTAGCGGAACGGAGCCGCAGCGCCAGCCGCCTCGATCGCTTTCTCGCCTGTACCCCGTCGCGCGAGCACGTCTTTTTCAAAATCCTGGAGGAGCGCCAGGGCCTGACGCTCATAGACCAGGTCGGAGACGACCTCGGCTCGCGTATGGGCAGGGCCTTTCAGGAAGTCTTTGCGAAGGGCTACAAACGGGTTG
>JACQCB010000029.1 GCA_016201805.1 Nitrospirota bacterium
CGGGGCGGGATCTACGATCGGCAAGGCAAAGTCTTGGCCATCAATATGGATGTGCCGTCGGTGTTCGGTGTGCCGACGTCGCTCGAGAACCCTTCGGGTGTGGCGCGTGACCTCGCCCGCGTGCTTCACGTTCGGGCCGACGAGATCGAACGGAAGCTTAGGCAGGAGCGGAGTTTTGTCTGGATTGCGCGCAAGTTGGACCCGGAACAGGGGCGAAGCCTGGAGAGCCTGTCGTTAGAGGGGATCGGCACGGTCATGGAGGGGCGTCGTTTCTATCCGAAGGGACCGCTGCTGGCCCACGTGTTGGGTTTTGCGGGGATGGACGGGCAGGGGTTGGAGGGCGTCGAGCGCCGGTACGAGTCGCACCTCCACGGCGAGAAGCAACTGGTGGTGCTGCAGCGGGACGCCCTGGGACGCACGGTGTTCCCCAAGGGACTCAACGAGCAGGCGCCCTCGGCCGGCCACAACGTCACCCTCACGATCGATGAAGTGATCCAGTACATCGCGGAGAAGGAATTGGACGAGGCGGTGTCTACGACGCGGGCAAAGGGAGGGGTGGCCGTCGTCATGGAGCCGCGGACCGGCGCGATCCTGGCCTTGGCCATCAGTCCCAAGTTCGACCCGAATGCCGTGCGCGCGGTGTCCCCGGACCGCTGGCGAAACCGCGCGCTCACCGATGCCTACGAGCCCGGCTCCACCATGAAGGTCTTTATCGCGGCCGCCGCGCTTGAGGAAAAGGTGATGGAGCCGGGGACGCTGATCCATGGAGAAAACGGCCAGATGACGGTGGCCGGCACGGTCATCCACGACCATGAGAAGTCCGGCTGGATCACGTTCTCCCAGGTGATCCAAAAATCCAGCAACATCGGGGCGGCGAAAACCGCCATGGCGTTAGGGGAAGAGCGGGTCTATCGCTACATCAGGGCCTTCGGGTTCGGAGAAAAAAGTGACATCGACCTGCCGGGTGAAGCGGCCGGGCTGGTCAAGGAGCCGAAGAACTGGGGCCGCCGGTCGCTGGCCTCCATGGCCATCGGCCAGGAGATCGGGGTGACGGCGATGCAACTGGTCACGGCCGTCTCCGCCGTGGCCAACGGCGGGTGGCTGATGAAGCCCTATGTGGTGTCGGACGTGCGTGATGGCAAGGGGCAGGTGGTGGCGCAGAACGGCCCGCAAGTCCGTCGGCGTCCGATTTCAGCCGAGACGGCCAAGACACTGACGACGATTTTGGAGGGTGTGGTGACGAACGGAACCGGGACCAAAGCCGCGGTGCCGGGGTATCGGGTGGCAGGGAAAACCGGGACCGCGCAGAAGATCGACCCGCAGACCGGAGCCTATTCTTCCACGCTCTTTGTGGGGTCCTTTACGGGGTTCGTGCCGGCCGAGAATCCCCGGCTGGCGATCGTGGTGATCATCGACGAGCCGCATGCCGAAGCCTGGGGCGGGGTGATTGCGGCGCCGGTTTTCAGGCGGATCGCCGAGCAGACGCTGCCGTACCTGGGCGTTTCCTCTCAGGCGCCGGTCAAGCTGGCCATGGCCACGGTGGGAGACCCCGCGCCATGACGTTGGCCGAACTCATTGCGCCGCTGCCGGTGGTGGAGCGGAAGGGGTCGCTGGAGGTCGAGATTACCGGGTTGACCGACGATTCGCGTGCGGTGAAGTCCGGCAGCCTGTTTGTGGCGGTCAAAGGGGAACGCGCCGACGGGCATGCGTTCCTGCGACAGGCCGTAGCTGGGGGAGCTTCCGCGCTCGTGGTGCAAGAGGCCGCCACGATCGGGACTGTCGCGGGGGAAAAGGCCGTGCCGATCGTGCGCGTGGACGATTCGCGCCGCGCCTTGGGCCTCTTGGCGAGTCGCTTCCACCAGGAGCCGTCTTCGCGCCTCAGCATGATCGGGGTCACCGGGACGAACGGAAAGACCACCATCACCTATTTGTGCAAAGGAGTCCTGGAGGCGGGCGGGAAGAAGGTGGGGCTCATCGGCACGGTGGGCTATCAAATCGGAACGGAGCGGCTGGCCGCCTCCCACACGACGCCGGGGGCGGTCGAACTCCAGGCGCTCCTGGCCCGCATGGTGGCGGCCGGACTGGATGCCGCGGTCATGGAGGTCTCCTCCCACGCGCTGGCGCTGGATCGCACCGCCGGCTGCGAATTCGACGCGGCGGTCTTTACGAACCTGACGCAAGATCATTTGGATTTCCATACGGACCTGGAGCAGTACTTCCAGGCCAAGCTGCGCCTGTTCACGGGCCTCGCCTCGGTCGCGCTCAAGCCGCGTCCCAAGCGCGCGATCGTGAACGTGGACGATGAGCGCGGGGAGCGCGTGTGCAAGGCCTGCCGCGTTCCGGTCTGGACCTATTCCATCAAGCGGCCGTCCGACATCCGGGCCGAGGACGTCCGCCTCTCGCTGGCCGGCACGAACTTTACGGCGGTGACGCCGGGCGGGCGGTTCTCGGTAGAGAGCCGGTTGGTCGGGGAACACAACGTCTACAACATGCTGGCGGCCATCGGGGTCGGGCTGCACGAACGGCTCTCGCCGGAGCAAATCCAGGCCGGGCTCCGGGCGGTGGAAAACGTGCCGGGCCGATTCGAGCGGGTGGAAGCCGGGCAGAACTTCGCCGTGGTGGTGGACTATGCCCATACGGAGGATGCCCTGGCCCGCTTGTTGACCGCCGCGCAGGCGCTCAAGACCGGCCGCATCATCACGGTCTTCGGCTGCGGCGGCGACCGCGATCGCGGCAAGCGGCCGAAGATGGGGCGGGTGGCGGCGCAGATGAGCGATCTGGTGATCGCGACCTCGGACAATCCCCGCAGCGAAGATCCGGCGGCGATTTTGCGGGAAGTGGAAGAGGGCTTGCGCGAGACGTCCGGTCCGGCCGAGGCGCGGAGCCGGTATGACATCATTCCCGATCGGCGTCTGGCCATCGAGGCGGCGATCCGAGCGGCCGCACCGGGAGACATGGTCCTGATCGCGGGGAAGGGCCATGAGGATTACCAGATCGTCGGCGCCCAGCGCCTCCATTTCGATGATCGCGAGGCGGCAAGGGACGCCATCGTGAAGCGAATCGCGAATCGCTCATAGCCATGGCCACGCACTGCGTCACGACTGCGGATCCCCGGCCATCGTCTGTGAGTTGTCGGCTTCGAGGCCTTGTTATGCCGCTCTTCACCATCGAGGAAGTCATGGAAGTCACCGGTGCGCGTCTGGTGTCGGGCGACGTGTCGCGCGCGCAACGGGGAGGGATCCGGCGACTCTGCACGGATTCGCGGGCGGTGCGTCGCGGGGACTTGTTCGTCGCGCTCGCCGGCGAGCGGTTCGACGGGCACCGGTTTGTGGATGCCGCGTTTCGGCTCGGGGCGGTGGGCGCCATCGTGCAGGCGGGAAGCTGGGAAAGTGTCCCGCATCCGACGAGTCCCATCCCGGGCGGGCGCTCCCGCAGGCCGAAAGCTCCGGCTGACATGCCCCTGCTGATGGTGCCGGATTCGCTGCTGGCCTTTCAGCAACTGGCGGCACATTACCGGAGCCGGTTCCACATTCCGTTCGTGGCGGTGACCGGGAGCAACGGCAAGACGACGACGAAGGAGATGGTGGCCCTGGTGCTGGCGGAGCGCGGGACTGTCCTGAAAACCGAAGGGAACCTGAATAATCGCATCGGGGTGCCGCAGACCTTGTTTCGACTGACCCCACGCCATGCTGCGGCGGTGGTGGAAATGGGGGTGGATCGCAGGGGGCAGACCACCCGTCTCTGCGAGATTGCGAAGCCGACCATCGGACTGATCACCAACATCGGGCCGGACCACCTGGAGTTTTTCGGCAGCCTGGAGGTTTCCGCCCAGGCGAAGGGCGAGTTGCTGGACCTGCTGCCGGAAGACGGCGCGGTCGTGCTGAATGCCGACGACGCCTACTTCGGCTACCTGGCGGCACGGGCCCGCTGCCGGGTGCTGTCCTTCGGCCTCACTGCCGGCGCGCAGGTACGGGCTCAGGATGTCGCGCCGGACCCTCGCGGACAGACGTTCCAGTTGATGCTGCCCGACCGGGCGCGAGGCACGCGCGTGTTGTTGCTGGCGCACGGCGCGCACAATCTCTCCAATGCCCTGGCGGCGGCGGCGGTGGGGCATGCCCTCGGTCTGAGCGGCGCGGCCATCGCCAGGGGTCTGGGTCGGTTCAAGCCGGCGGCGATGCGGTCGCAGGTGAAGGTCTGGAAAGGGCTGCGGATCATCAACGACTGTTACAACGCGAATCCGGCTTCCATGAAGGCCGCCATCACGCTCTTGGCCGAATTGGCCGCTGGGGGGCGCTCGATCGCGGTGCTGGGCGATATGCTGGAGCTGGGGCCTGAGGCTCGGGCCTTCCATCGGGAGGTCGGCGCCTATCTGGCCGGTCAAGGGATCGCCCACCTGGTTGCCTGCGGGACCTTGGGGCGGGATTTGGCGGAAGGGGCGCGGAAAGCCGGAATGGCGCCCGAGCGGATCAGGGAAGCGCCGGATTCGCTCGCCGCCGGTGAGTTGCTGCGGGACTTTGTGCAGGCGGGTGACGTGGTGCTGGTCAAGGCGTCTCGCGGCATGCAGATGGAACGGGTCATCGAACGATTGATGAAGGCGGAACGATGAAGGCTGTCGCAGCGACGAGGGCTCCCGTCGTTCAGCGGTCCTCGTTCTTCGACCATCGCTTTTCAACGGGACGGGTGAACTGACCGATGCTCTACCTCTGGCTTTACCCGCTGCACACCGAGTTCTCCTTTCTGAATATCTTTCGCTACCTCAGTTTTCGGATCATCTACGCGGCGGTGACGGCCTTTCTCCTGGCCTTCATCTTGACGCCGCCGTTGATCCGCAAGCTGCAAGCGATGCGGATGGGCCAGCATGTCAGGGAGGACGGGCCCAGCAGCCACCTCGCCAAGACCGGGACCCCCACGATGGGCGGGCTGCTGATCATCTTTGCGGTGGTCTTCTCCACGGTGCTCTGGGCGGATGTGACGAACCGGTACGTGTGGCTGGTGGTCTTCGCGACCGTCGGGTTCGGGCTCGTCGGGTTTTTCGACGACTATCTGAAGTTCACCGGGGGCAAGTCGAAAGGGCTGTCGGCCTCGCAAAAGTTCCTCGCCCAAGGCCTCGTGGCCTTCGGCATCGGCCTGTTCTTTTATTTCACGCCGGGCTACTCCACGCAACTCAGCGTCCCCTTTTTCAAGCACTTCACGCCGGACCTGGGGCTTTTCTACATCCCCTTTGCGATCCTCGTGATCGTCGGGAGTTCTAATGCGGTGAATCTGACCGACGGGCTCGACGGCCTGGCGGTGGGACCGGTGATGATCGCGTCGATGGCCTATACGATCGTGGCCTATGTGGTCGGCAATCGGGTGACGTCCGACTACCTGCTGATCCCCTATATCGAAGGGGCGGGGGAATTGGCCGTGTTTACCGCCACGATTTTCGGGGCCAGCCTGGGGTTCCTCTGGTTCAATACGTACCCGGCCTCCGTCTTCATGGGCGATGTGGGCTCGCTTCCGCTCGGCGCGGCCCTGGGGACTGTGGCGGTCGTGAGCAAGCACGAACTGTTGTTGCTCCTGGTGGGAGGCGTCTTTGTGATCGAGGCCATTTCGGTCATCTTCCAGGTGGCTTCCTTCAAGTCGCGCGGGAAGCGGATCTTCTTGATGGCCCCCATCCATCACCACTTTGAGATGAAGGGATGGGAAGAACCCAAAGTGGTGGTGCGTCTATGGATCATTGCGATCTTGCTGGCGTTGCTGAGTCTGAGCACGTTGAAACTGAGATAATGAGCCGTGACGAGTGACAGGCGACGAGTAGGAGCCGGAGATGAGGTATTGGACCACTGGCCCGTCACGCGTCACCCGTCACGGGCAATGGACCGGTGAGCGATGAATGACGGCGAAGGGGCCTTGGCCGAACTCAAGGGCAAAAAAGTGACGGTCATGGGATTGGCCAGAAGCGGAGTGGCGGCGGCGCGGTTGCTGCAGGCGGTCGGCGCCAAGGTCACGGTGGCGGACGCGAAAGAGGATGCGGATGTGGCCACGGTGCTGTCCCAATTGGACCGGCGGGCCCTGACCGTGATGGTGGGGCGTGGCTACGAGTCGGCGCTGGAAGGGGCCGAACTGGTGGTGATCAGTCCTGGGGTTCCCTACCGGATGGCGGCGCTTCAGGCGGTCCGCCGCCGTGGGGGCCGGGTGATTGGTGAAATGGAGCTGGCGTCCTGGTTTCTGACGGCGCCGACCCTGGCCGTCACCGGGACCAACGGCAAGAGCACGACGGTGACGCTGACGGGACTGTTCCTGGCAGAGAGCGGGAAGCGGGTGTTTGTGGGGGGTAATCTCGGCACGCCGCTTTGCGAGGCGGCCTTGGCCTTCTATCAATGGAAGAGCCAAGGCCGGGGAGACGTCAAGGGGCCCTATGACTACATCGTGGCGGAGGTCTCCAGCTTTCAACTCGAAACGATCGAGCGGTTTCATCCCTGGATAGCGGCGGTCTTGAACGTGTCGATGGACCACATGGACCGGTATGAATCTCTTCAGGACTATGTCGAGACGAAGGCCCGGATCTTCCAGAATCAGACCGCCGAGGACTTCGCCCTCTTGAACCGGGACGACGAGCGGGTTGCGGGGTTGGATCGGGGTCTGCGGGCCAAGGTGTTGGGATTCAGCCGGACGAAGCCGGTCGAGGCCGGCGCCTACCTCGACGGCGACCGCGTGATGGTGGCGGTGGGGGGACGGATCGATGAGGTCTGTCGGAGAGAAGACATCCGGATCCCCGGCGGACACAATTTGGCCAATGCGATGGCCGCGCTGACGATTGCGCTGCTATGCGGCTGTCCGCTTGAGGCGGCCCGGCGCGTCCTGCAAACTTTTCCCGGACTCGAACACGCGATGGAGATTGTCCGGGAACGTGCGGGAGTGACCTTCGTGAACGATTCGAAGGGGACGAACGTGGATGCGACGCTGAAAGCGTTGGAAAGTTTCAACCGGCCGATCGTGCTGATTGCAGGCGGGCGGGACAAGGGGGGCGATTTCGCCCGGCTGGGGGAGTCTGTGGCGAGACGGGTGAAGAAGGTGATCCTGATCGGCGAAGCCGCTCCTCGCATCCGGGAGGCCTTGAGCGGGTTCGAGCGCATCAGCGACGCGGCCTCGCTTCGGGAGGCGGTGGAGACGGCGGCTCGCGAGGCCACGTCCGGCGACGTGGTCCTGCTGTCTCCGGCCTGCGCCAGCTTCGACATGTTCGCCGATTATAAGGATCGTGGCACGCAGTTCAAAAACCTGGTGAAGGGATTATCGTGACGGAAGTGACAGGTGACGAGTGACGAGGAGTAGGGGATTTGGTGGAAGCGCAGGTCGCGCCCGGCTTGTCACCGGTCACGCGTCACACGTCACTTGTCACTGAGGCGGGAGAGCAGGTGAATGACGCGCAGAAGAGGCCAGGCTGGGACGTTGACGCTGCCGTGGCCGTCGTCCGTCGGATCGACGACGACGCGGGCCTCGGCCGACGGGTTCGTGCTGGCGGTGGCGGTGGTCCTGGCCCTGGTCGGGCTGGTGATGGTCTTCAGCGCGAGCGCGGTGGTGGCCGGCAACCGGTTTCACGACTCGAGCTACTTTCTCAAGCGTCACCTGGCCTGGCTGGCCTTCGGGTTTTTGCTGCTCCAGGCGGTCTCCCGTCTCGACTATACGGTGTGGCGGCGGCTGGCTCTGCCGGTTCTCGGTCTGACCGTCGTGCTGCTGATCCTGGTCCTGATCCCGTCGCTGGGTGTGGTGGCCAAGGGCGCGAGACGGTGGCTGAGGCTGGGGCTGATTTCGGTGCAGCCGGCCGAAATGGTCAAGCTCACGGTGGTGCTCTATCTGGCGGCCTATCTGACCAGGAAAGAGGGGCGGGTGACGGAGTTTGCGGCCGGCTTTCTCCCGCCGCTTCTGGTCGTGGGGGTCCTGGCTGGGTTGGTGCTGCTGCAACCGGATTTGGGGACGGTGGTGGTGATCGGTCTCGTCACGCTCGGCCTGCTGTTTCTGGCCGGGGCCAGGCTGCTGCATTTGTTCGGATTGGTGCCGATCGTCGTGCCGGCCGTGGCGGTGTTGATTTGGAAATCGCCCTACCGCTTGCAGCGGTTGATGACGTTTCTGGACCCCATGAAGGATCCGACCGGCGCCGGCTTCCAGGTGAACCAGTCGTTTCTGGCCTTCGGCAGCGGAGGCCTGTTCGGGGTCGGCCTGGGCGAAGGGGAGCAGAAGCTGTTTTTTCTGCCGGAAGCGCATACGGATTTCGTGCTGGCCCTGGCCGGCGAGGAATTGGGACTGGTGGGCACGAGCGTCATCATGGTGCTCTACGCCCTCCTGGTGTTGAAGGGGTTTCAGATCGCCAGCCGCGCGCGCGAGCCCTTCGGCCGGCACCTGGCTCTGGGAATCACCCTGCTCATCGGGATGCAGGCTTTGATCAATGCCGGCGTGGTCACCGGCATGTTGCCGACCAAGGGGCTGACGTTGCCGCTGGTCAGTTATGGCGGGTCGTCCTTGATGGTGAATCTGCTGGCGATCGGCATTCTCCTGAGCATCTCGCGCGATCGACAGGGAGGCGGGCAGAGTCGTGGAATCGGCGGACGATGAATATCGTCATTGCAGCCGGAGGCACCGGAGGCCATCTGTATCCGGCCGTGGCGCTGGCCAGGGAATTCATCCGGCAGGAGCCGGCGACCTCCGTGCTCTTTGTCGGCACGGAGCGCGGAATCGAATCGAAGGTGTTGCCGCGCGAAGGATTCGAACTGGCCAAGATCACGGCGAAGCCGGTCATGGGGCGGGGCCTGAGTCAGGCGGCCGGCGCTGTCTTGGCCCTTCCGCGCGGGCTCTGGCAGTCGATGGGCATTTTGCGGGCGCGCCGCGCGCAGTTGGTGATCGGCATCGGCGGCTACTCCAGTCCTCCCGTGTTGGTGGCGGCCTTCCTGCTGAGGATCCCGCGGGTGATCCTGGAGCCGAACGCCTATCCGGGCTTGGCGAACAAGGTGCTGGGGCCGATCGCCGACCTCGTGTTCCTGGCCTTCGACGCGGCCAAGCCTTACTTTTGCGCCAACAAGGTCCGGGTAGTGGGGACTCCTATCAGGCGGGCGTTCTATGAAGAAGGCGAGGGGCGAGGGGCGAGGGGCGAGGGGGAAGAGAAGAATCAACTCTCCTCACGCTTCACGCCTCACGCTTCACGAGCGACATTGCTGGTGTTCGGGGGGAGTCAAGGCGCGCATGCGATCAATCAGGCGATGGTCGAGGCGCTGCCGCACTTGCGGGCGCGACGAGAGGGGTTGGCGGTGATCCATCAGACCGGTGAGGCCGACCATGCGTGGGTCCAGGGAGCCTACCGGGCAGCCGGTTTC
>JACQCB010000053.1 GCA_016201805.1 Nitrospirota bacterium
ACCGTCAGCCTCCTCTGCCGCACAGTCGCTTCGACTTCAGCCGCCCGCTCGATGTGTCTGGGCGCAAGCAGGAGCACCAGACAAGGAAACTCCTGTCGCAGGATTTCGTAACAGGACAGGATCTGCTCCTCTTCCCCCGGATGGGTGCTCCCGGCCACGATCAGTTCCTCATCCTCGACCAGGCCGAGCAAGCCTCTCGACATGCTCTCGCCTCCCCCCGTCTCGTCCGGCCTGGGCTGGTCGAACTTGATATTCCCGGTCCGATGCACAAGGGCTGGGGAAGCGCCGAGCGCCACGATCCGTTCGGCGTCCCGCTCGGATTGCATCAAGCAGGAGGTTAGGGTCTCCAACACCTGGGTCATAAAGGGACGGACCAATCGATACCGTCTAAAGGAGCGCGACGATAACCGGCCGTTAACCAGGATGGCCGGCACGCCGCGTCTCGCAAGAGCCCGAAGCAGATTGGGCCATAGTTCGGTCTCGACAAACAAAAACCCTCGCGGATTCATCCGCGCCACGACCCGCGCCACGACCCAGGGAAAATCCAGCGGCGCGTAACAATGTTCCGCCACCCCGTCCAGCCTCTGCTCGACCGCTTCGCGGCCGGTCTCGGTCACCGTCGAGACCACGATGCGATGCGTCGGGTATCGGCGGTGCAGTTCCTGCACCAGCGGGACTGCCGCCACTACCTCGCCGAGGGAAACCGCATGGACCCACAGGACAGCCTGCCCGCCTCGCCGCCCATTCTGCAGGAATCCCTCAGGCAACCATCCCAAGCGCTGGGCCAGACCACGCCGGCACCGTTTTTTCACCAGCAGGGTCAGAAGGATGACGGGGGAGGCCAGGATCAAGAGCACATTGTAGGCGAGATACCACATACTTCGACGTGACGGGTGATGAGTGATGGATGACGAGTACCGCGTGCGCTGCCGAAGCCCTCTTTACCGGTTACTCATCACTGATCACTCTTCACGCATGACGGCCTCGTCGGCCTCGGCCGTGAGTCGGTTCAGGGCCGCCTCCAGTTCGAGCCGCTTGTCTTCCAATTCGCCCGCCGTCGCATCGGAAGACACCCGGATCGGCGTTCCCCAAAGGAACAACCCTTGACCGGTCGGATACGGGAGCACGAAGCGATCCCAACTCGAGAAGACTTTTTTTTTGAGCAGCTGAACGTCAGAGGCACAATGGGAAGCCCTGTCGCCTTGGCCAGTTGGACTACGCCGAGTTGGACCACCTGCCGCGGGCCCTTGGGACCGTCCGGTGTGACCATCAGATCCACGCCGGACCGCCCCAGCCGGATGAGTTGCCTGAGCGCCTTCGCTCCGCCCCTGGTGGTGGACCCTCGCACCGCCTGAAACCCGAACCTGGCCACGATCCGATGGATCAACTCGCCGTCCCCATGCTGGCTAATGAGCACGTGCGCCTGACGCCCTCGATAGGACAGGGGTATCATGAGCAGCCGCGCATGCCAGAACGCGATGATCGCCCGTTCGCCTTGCTGATAGAGCCGGTCCACGGCTTCGGCCCCTTCCGTCCTGATCCGGATGGTCCGCCCCAGGAGCCGGATGAGCCAGGCGCCGATCGGCGGAAGCAGCGTCAGTTTCAGCCAGCTCACGAACTTCTTCATGAGGTTATTGACCGATCGAGTCATTCAATGAACAATCCTTCAATGGCTCAATGGACAAATTCCTCACCCTGCCACATCCTGAAACTGGATCGCGTGCAGGCGCTGGTACTGCCCGCCGCGCTGAAGCAGTTCCGCGTGCGAACCGGTTTCGACAATACGACCGTGGGCCAAGACCACGATGCGATCCGCCTTCTGCACGGTCGACAGGCGATGGGCGATGACCAGGGTGGTCCGATGTTGCATCAGGTTGGCCATCGCAAGCTGGACGATGCGTTCCGATTCCGAGTCAAGCGAGGAGGTCGCCTCATCCAAGATCAAAATGGGGGGATCCCGCAGGATGGCGCGGGCGATCGCCAACCGCTGACGCTCCCCCCCGGACAATTTGACCCCGTTTTCTCCGATGAGCGTCTGATAGCCATCCGGTAGCCGCTGGATAAAGTCATGGGCATAGGCCTGCTTGGACGCCTTGACTATGTCTTCGTCCGTCGCCCCTTCCCGCCCGTAGGCGATATTGTTACGGATGGTCTCGTCGAACAGCACCGTGTTTTGCGAGACGATGCCGATCTGGCGACGCAGTGAAGAGAGCGTGTAGTCTCGGATATCCTGGCCGTCGATCAAGATCGCGCCTTCCGTCGGATCGTAGAAGCGAGGCACCAGACTCACGAACGTGGTCTTTCCGCTTCCACTGCTGCCGACCAGCGCCAGAACCTGCCCGACCGGAACCGTCAGGTTGATTCCGGTGAGCGCCGGCTGGTCGCTGCTCTCATATTGAAACGAGACATTTTTGAATTCCAAGGTCCGGCTGATCGGGACCAAGTCCTTTCGGCCCTTGTCCAGATTTTGTTCAGTCTCTAAATCCAGCACTTCATAGACCCGTTCGGCAGCCGCGAGGGCTTGCTGGATGATGTTATTGGCCCCGGACAGCCGGCGGATCGGCGTATAGGCCATGAACATCGCCGTGAGAAAAGAAAAGAAGGCGCCGGGTGTCATGGCCCCATGGATCACCAGATAGCCGCCATACCAGATGATCGCGGCCACCCCCACCACGCCAATGACTTCCATGTGGGAAGACGCCAGGGAGGACACCTGAATCGATTTCATTAGGGTTCTGAAATAGGCCATGTTGCTGTCCCGAAACCGGCTCGCCTCTGCTTCCTCACGCCCGAAGGCTTTCACGACCTTGATCCCGACGAGCGTCTCCTGCAGCAACGAGGTCATGTCCGCGATCTTTTCCTGCCCGGTGGTGGACAACCTACGCAGGCGCTGCCCCATCCTGACCATGGTATAGACCGAGAGCGGGACCACGACGATAGACGCAGCAGCCAGTTTCCAGTTCTGATAGAAAATCACGCCGACCATCGCCACAAAGGTCAAGCCTTGCTGGAACAGGTCCTTGAGGACATTGGCAACGGCGTTGGACATCAGGCTCACATCGTTCGAGATGCGCGACATCAGACGTCCGGAGGTGTTCGCGTCGTGGAACCTCACCGGCAAACGCATAAACTGGAGGAACAGGTCCTGACGCACATCGGCCACGGCCTGATTGCCCACATAGTTCATCAAATAGCTCTGGCCATAGTTGAACAGGCCCTTCAGCACGGCCACGGCCATGATCGCAACCGGAAGGGCAATCAACATCCTCTCGTCTTTGTTGATGAAGATGTCGTCCAGAACCGGGCGCACCAGCCAGGCATAGGCCCCCGTCAGCCCCGCCACCAGGGCCGAGCAGACAAAGGCCGCGGCCAAGCGGACACGATAGCGGATGAGATAGCGAAGGAGCCGGATAAACAATTTCATGCCGCGCATTCCTCGAGAATGGCTTCCGCCGCCCTCCTTGACGCCCCCGGCTCGCCGAGCCGGTCCCGCACTTCGCGCAGGGCTTCACGCATCTCGCCGTAGACGGCCTGGTTGTGCAACAAACGCTCGGCTTCCTCGGCCAGTCGTTGCGGCGTCGCTTCCTGCTGGATCAGTTCGGTCACGACCCGGCGACCGGCAACGATGTTGACTAACCCGATATACTCCACCGTGACCAACCACCGCGCAAGCCAATAGGTCGCCCAGGACGTGCGATAAACGAGGACCATGGGCGTGCCGACCACCGCGGCCTGCAGCGTGGCGGTCCCGGAAGCGACCAACAACAGGTCGGAGACCGCCATGGCCTCGCTCGGCTGGTCGCGCATAATACGGACGGACACACCGCTGCCGGCCGACAGTTCTTCAATGAGCCCATCCGAGATCGACGGCGCTTGGGCCATCACGAATTGCAGCTTCGGATCCTCTCTGGCCAACCGAGCCGCAGTCTCCAACATCATCGGCAGGAGGGACCGGACTTCTTTTTCACGGCTCCCCGGCAGAAGGCCGATCACGCGCGCCGTCTCATCCAAGCCGACACGTTTGCGGAGTTCCGACCGGTCATAGGACGGGGCCACCGCATCGAGCAAGGGATGGCCCACAAACGTGCAGCGCACGCCGGCCCGCCGGTAGAGCTCTTCTTCGAACGGCAGGATCACGATCATACGGTTCACGACCTGCGCGATCAGGCGAATCCGGCTCCCGTGCCAGGCCCAGATTTGCGGCGCGATGTAATAGATGACCCGATGTCCGGCCCGTTTGGCCACGCGGGCCAAACGCAGATTCAATCCCGGATTGTCGATAAAGACTACCGCATCCAGAGGATGCTCCTTGAGGAAACGGGAAAGGGTTGCATAGGTGCGTATGGCCGCGCGCAACTGCGCCAAGCCGACCATCCCGATCGCATCCAACTGCTCGATCCCCTGTACCACCCGCACACCGGCTGCGCGCATCTTCCCCCCGCCCACGCCCAGCAATTCGACATCAGGCCTGAGCGTTCGGATCGCCGTGGCCAGGTTGGCCCCGTGCAGATCCCCCGAGGCTTCGCCGGTCACGATCAAAATTCGCGGCATGGCTCAGACCGTGATGCGTGACGAGTGACAGGTGAGGAGCCAGAGGTTAGCATCGGTTGTTTTCCATCAAGCGCCCTTTTTACCCCTCTTACCCTTCACGCGTCACTCGTCACCCATCACGTCTGCTGGTGGCGCTGCACGAATGCGCCGATCGCGTCCAGCACCTGATAGGCCAAGTCCAGCGCCTTGACTCCATCCTCCCCGGACACCGGAGGCGGCGTCCGAGTCGCGACAGCCTGGAGGAAGGACTCCAGTTCCAGCTTCAGCGGCTCCTCATCCCCGCCGCGCACCTGCTCCACCTCGATCGTCGGCCGTGCCCCAGGCTCGACCCGCCGCCGGCAAATCGACGCCTGACGCGTGTGGTAATCGACGGAGATATATGCATCCCGCTGAAACAGCCGCAGCCGTCGCATCCGGTTCGTCGACACGCGGCTGGCGGTCAGGTTCGCCACGCACCCGCTGCCGAACGCGATACGGGCATTGGCGATGTCGGTGCTCGACGACAGTACCGACACACCGGCGGCGCGGACTTCTTCGACCGGCCCGGGGTCGAACGAGAGCACCATGTCCAGGTCGTGAATCATCAAATCCAGCACCACGTCCACGTCGGTGCCGCGCTCGCCGAACGGACTTAGTCGATGACATTCGACGAAGCCCGGTTTCCCGATCAACGGGCGCACGGCTCGGATCACGGGGTTGAACCGCTCGATGTGGCCGACCTGGAGCACGCAGCCCTTCGCCCCTGCCAGCGCCACCAGGTCACGGGCTTCCGTCAACGTGGCGGCAATCGGTTTTTCCACCAGCACATGGGCGCCGGCGTGCAGACACTCCGCCACCACCGCATGGTGTGCCGACGTCGGCACCGCCACGCTGACCGCATCCACC
>JACQCB010000054.1 GCA_016201805.1 Nitrospirota bacterium
CGTCTGACCCGTATCCTCGTCTGGTGTGTCCCACCCCAAGACATTCTTGGAAAAGTTGAAGAACCCGGCGACTCCCAGGGTACTGTTGGCAAGGAAACTGCCCGCTTCGATCCCCGCCCCTTTGAACTTGCCCTGAAACAGGTTGTTGAAAAAGCGCGGCGCAAACCGGATGTTGTGGAAGGCATTGCGGAAACCGAGCTCCAAGGGGTCCGGCATCACCTTGTCGTAGACCGTCGCGACCGGCTTGAGCACATATTCATCCACCTTACGGTTGAAGCTGAACATCACCTTATTGAAAGGCTCCCAGGGATCGTATTCGTCAACCGCCCCACCCCCATCCTCTTTCTGGAACGGGTCGTAGGGTTCGTCCTGCATCGGCTCCGGCCCACGGAACAACTCGCCCGGTCCCTCGGCCAGGATCGTGGGCGCCTGGGCCAGAACCGGCGGAGCGGCCGCACCTGGCGCCGATGACGCCGATACGGCAGGGCTCTCCTCGGTGCAAATCTCGGGAGCGAGGGTGTCCTCTGAACACAAGGCCGGCACCACGGCCGTAGCCATCAGCTGATCGATCGTACGGTCTGGAGGACGGGCGGGTGTCTTTTTCTCTTGTCTCGTCTCATTCCTGTCATCGGACGCCCCCTCCGTCTGAATCGACAGTCCGTCCGGAATAAGATCGCGGACGCCAACGGCATCAAAAGACGGCAAGGAGGGAGTGACGTCGAGTGTCGGAATCGGCTTGAGCGGCGTCGAGCAGCCTTCGCTTCCGACAACCAGCAGGATCATCGCAACCCATCGTCCGACTCCACACACCCCTCGCATCGCCCGAATCACCCCCGCTTCCTTCTTGCCCGGCCCTCTGCGACCATCCCTCATATCCGTCCCCATTCGGCTTCCTCTATCCGACAATCGAACCAGGCTCAACCGCCCTCGACATCGCCACACTGTACCAAAAACGCTCCGTGAGCGCCAAACAATAATACTCCGCCAATACTACGTCCCGCGAAGCCCCACTCGCCTTCACCGGACCACAGTCTCGACAAATTGCTTCAAACGCTGGAAGTAGGCCCTTCCCCCGACCAGATACAAGTCGTTATGGCCGGCACCGGACACCGGATAGAACGACTTCGGCTCTTTGGCTGCGGCAAAGACCTGCCGACCCAATTCGATCGGGATCACCTCATCCCGATCCCCATGAACGACCAGCACCGGGATCGAGACCTGCTTCAACCGATCGGCCAAATTGAACCGCGCCCCCAGGAGCCAGTGCAAGGGGAGCCCTCCATAGTAATGACGGACAACCGCCTCGACCGACAGAAACGGCGACTCCAGGATCAGGCCGGCGGCCGGCTTCTGGCTGGCTACGGCGCCGGCAACCGAGGCGCCGAGAGAGCGGCCGAAGAGGACCAGCCGCTGCGGCGCCATGCGGCGCGTTTCGGTGACATAGGTGTAGGCCGCCAGCGCGTCGGCATACAACCCTTCCTCCGAGGGAGTCCCGTTGCTTCGGCCATAGCCTCGATAGTCGAAGATGAAGACCGACAGGCCCAGTCGGTACAGCTCGCCCAAGTTCTCCAGCCGGTGAATGATATTGCCCGCATTGCCGTGACACCAGAGCAGGACCGCTCTCGTTTCCCTGGATTCCACGTACCAGCCGAACAGGCGCGCCCCCTCGGTGGAGTCAAACCAGACCTCCTGCAAGGGAAGCCCGCTCGCTCGGGCCCAGTCCCGGTCCATCAATGGTGATGGCCAAGGCGCCGGATGGTAGACGAACAGTTGATCGAGTAAGCCACTCACGTATCTCCTCCTAGCAAGATCAGGATGCTCAAAAAGGCCAGCCAACGCGGCCGCAGGGCGTGAGGACCCCGAGGCGTACTGGAGAAGTACGTTGAGGGGTTCGAGCGCCCGAGAACAAAGTTGGGGGCCTTTTTCAGCATCCTGTTAGAAAAACGCCTGCACATAGAACACCGCCTGGCTGTCGTCATAGCGCCGGTTGAACTCGAAATCGGTGAGAGTGGCCAGCGCGCCCAGGGTGCCGCCGCCCCCGATCCGATGCTGTTCACGATAGGCGCCGCTGACGTTGGCATCCGCTTCGGCAAAGGCGAAGAGGACCTCGCGGCGCCAGAGGTGCGACTCGACCGCTCCACCGAGACCGCCGTTCAGGTTCCCGCTGCTGCACAAGCGGCAGCCGGGCCGACTGACGGTCTCCATGCCGGCATTGACCTTCCAGGAGGGTGCGAGAAAGAGCGACTCCAGCGGCGAGAGCGACACGATATTCGCCAAGGTGACCCGCTCCAGCCTGGTCTGATTACGTTGCTGATAGTGGCGGAGGCTCACGGCACCCAGCTCGATCTGGGCGTCAGGGCTGTAGCCTTTCTCAGGGTCCAGCAGATCGTGCAGGCCGGCCCGCACC
>JACQCB010000055.1 GCA_016201805.1 Nitrospirota bacterium
CGGTTGATCCCGTCCAGGGCTGCGGTGCGGTAACACTCGGCGAGGGTGGGGTAGTTGAAGACGTTGTGGACGAAGAAGTCCACCCGGCCTTCGTAGGTCAGGACCGCCTGGCCGATGTGGATCAACTCGGTGGCGCCTTCGCCGATGATGTGGACGCCCAGGAGCTGCATGGTGTCCCGGTGGAAGATGAGCTTGAGCAGCCCTTCGAGGTCGCCGAAGATCTGCCCCCTGGCGATCTCCCGGTACCAGGCCCGTCCGACTTCGTAGGGCACGCCCTGCTCGGTGAGCTCTTCTTCGTTTTTGCCCACCGTGGAGATTTCCGGGATCGTGTAGATGCCGTAGGGCATGACCTTGGGCAAGGTGGACAGCTCGACCTTGAAGGCGTGACAGGCGGCCAGGCGGCCCTGTTCCATGGAGGTGGAGGCCCGGCAGGTTCAAGGCGTCCGTATTGGCGGTCCGTCCCATCGCATAGAGCAGCATGTCCGTGACGACGGTCTTGCCGCTCTTGAGGCTGATGACGGCCCGATCGCGCTCGTCCAGCGTGACGCCGGCGATCTCCTCTCCCAACTTGGTCGTGACCCCGTGGGACCGCATCTGATAGATCAGGGCCTGGACGATCTCCTGATCGACGAAGCGCAGGAGTTCCTTCCTCCGCTCCAGCAAAGTGACTTTGATGCCGAAGGCGGCGAACATCGAGGCATACTCGCAGCCGATGACGCCGCCGCCCACCACGGCCAGGGTCTTGGGGAGGGTCTCGGTGGCGAGGATCGAGTCCGAGTCGCAGACGTGGAGGTCGTCGAAGGGGATGCCGTCCCCTCGGCGCGGGCGAGACCCGGTCGCGATCAGGATGCAGGCGCCTTGCAGACTCTGCACCTGGCCGTTGCGCTGGAGCACCTGGACGGTGTGGGGATCCAGGAAGGAGGCGGTCCCATGGATGATCTCGACGTCGTTGCGTTCGAGTTGGTTCGTGATGATCTCGATTTCTTTTTTGATGACGAGGTCCTTCCGCGTCATCAGGTCCCGGAGGGTCAGGCTTTTGTTCAGGGAGTAGGTGACGTTGGGGAAGGCGCGGAGCTTGAACCCGTGCAGGTAATAGATGGCGTCCTTGAGCGTCTTGCTGGGCAGCGTGCCGGTGTTGACGGAGGACCCGCCGACTTCCGGTTCCTGTTCGACGATCACGACCCGCTTGCGGAGCTTGGCGGCCTGGATGGCGGCCTTCTGGCCGGCCGGCCCGCTTCCGATCACGAGCAGGTCATAGACCGGGCGGCCGCTTGTTCCCTGCCGGCCCCCTGTACTCGTGGAAGGCCTGTCCATGGAAGGCTGGGGCAGGCTCTTTTTCTTGGCGGACTCTGCCGGCTTGTCGCTCATGGTTGGACCAGCGACCGGGCCGCCTGAAATGCCGCCTCCATGTCGGGCATCTGGGCCAGCTCGGGCGTCACCTGGAGATAGCGGACGACGTTGTTCTGGTCCACCACCATGACCGTGCGGGCCAGGAGGTGCGGGTCCTTGACCAGCAGGCCGTAGGCTTTGCCGAAGGCGCCGCCGCGAAAGTCGGACAGAAAAGTGACGTTGTCGATCTTGGCTTTCTTGGCGAAGCGGCTCTGGGCGAAGGGCGTATCCACGCTGACCGTGATCAGCTCCACGCTCTGGTCCAAGCCATGGTTCTTCTCGCTGAGGTAATGCGTCTGCTGTTCGCAGACCGTGGTGTCCAGAGACGGAACGACGCTGATGATCCGCACCTTGCCCTTCGTGTCCGCGAGGTTGAGGAGGGTGAGGTCTCCTTTGGCCACGGTGACGGTCCGCAGGGGGTCCCCCACCTTGATGCTGAGCCCGGCCAGCGGGAGCGGGTTGCCCTTGAGGGTCACGGTGTGGCCGTCACCCGCCGTCGCGCTGCTCTTGGCGACCGGGATGTCTTGATACGTGAAGTCGCCGCCGTCGAAGTCGCCCAAGAAGGCGCAGCCGGAGATGCCGATGAGGGCGACAGCGCATCGGGCCATCTGCCGTGTCCTTGCGACACTATATTGGGGCTGGGGTCCCGCTCTGTCAAGGGCGTGGCGCGACGGCCGATTCATTCTAGAAATTTCAGCACAATTGGATTGACGGTTTCCGGACGTTCCCACTGAGGCATGTGCCCTGCCTCGGGGATGAGACGGAACGTCGATCCGGCGATCGTGGCCTGGAGGTCGCGGCCCGCCCGAGGCGGAAACACTCTGTCTTCGGCTCCCCACAGAATCAGGGTCGGCCGGCTCACCTCGCCCAGCCGTTTGGCGAATCCGTCTTCCCACAGCGGCAAACTCCTGGCGACTGCCATGACCGGGGCGATGAATCCGGATTGTTTGCGGTTCCGGTAGGACCGTTCGATGACCGCCGTGGTCAGGAGCGAGGGATCGTGCACGATCTCCTGGAGGACGGACCGGGTGGGACCCCGTCCGGCCAGCCAGTTGCCGAGACGGATCAACCAGACCGGCGCCTGCGTGTCGATCGCGCGTTGTATGAGGGGACTGGTCAGTTTCTCGCGGACCTTGTCGGG
>JACQCB010000080.1 GCA_016201805.1 Nitrospirota bacterium
GACGGCGGCATAGTCGAATACCTCTTGCCCGTTGTGCTTGAGCCGAAACTGCACCGACGGCCAGGCCAAAGCCGCCTGCTGGACCACCTGACAGATGTGAGAGAATTCGGTCGCCGCCGACTTCAAAAACTTCTTGCGGGCCGGCGTATTGAAGAACAGGTCCGCCACTTCGATCTGCGTCCCCGGAGCCGCCGCCGACTCTTCCGCCGCAGTGACGGCGCCGGCCGTCACCCGCACCGAGGTGCCGACGGGCTCGTGCCGGCACGCCGTGACCAGCCGAACCTTCGAGACCGCCGCAATGCTGGGCAACGCTTCACCGCGAAACCCCAGGGTCTTGATCGACCAGAGATCCTGTTCGGAGCGCAACTTGCTCGTGGCATGGCGCTGGAAGGCCAACTGGGCATCGCTCCGCCCCATGCCCTCGCCGTCATCCGCGACCTTGATCAGCCCACGCCCGCCGTCGGTCACCTCCACCGTGATCCGGCGGCTCCCGGCATCCAGGCTGTTGTCGATCAGTTCTCGCACCACGGCGGCCGGCCGTTCCACCACTTCGCCGGCGGCAATCCGGCTGACCAGGTCGCCCGACAAGACCCGGATTTTCCCAAGGCTGCTCGCCACGCTCATCGCAGTTCGGCCAATTTGCCCTTGGCCAGCTTGGCCTCGGGGGAGGTGGGATATTCCTCGATCACCCGCTTCAAAAACGCGCGGGCCTTGAAGACATCCCCGCCTTCGGCCGCCGTCACACCCATCTTGAACAGGGCCGGCGCGACCTTCTCGCCCTTCGGATACTCGTTGACGACTCGCTCAAAGGCTTGAGCCGCCCGCGTGAAATCTTTGGTGCTGTAATAAGACTCGCCCAGGAAGTACAACGCATCGGCAGTCTTGGCGGTCGACGGGAAGTCGTTCAAGAAGCGCTGGAACCCCTCGATCGACATCGCATAACGACCTTCCATGTAGTCATTGTACGCCAGGTTGTAGGCCGAGGTCGGGCTGATGCTGGGCGTCCCTGGCATCATGGGAAGCGGCTCCGGCAGAGAAGGCAACTTGGCCGGCTTGGATTGACGCGACGGCTCGCCGTCGGGCAGATCGGTCGCAGCCGGAGCCGCCGAGTACGCTTCCGACCGGCGCGCCAGCCGGCCCTCCAGATCCTTGAGCCGATCTTCGAGCTGCTGCATGCGCTGTCTGAGGCCGTCGGTCTCCTTCGATTCCCGACCCGACGGCTTGGCCTCCAGCTTCGCCTCAAGAGACTTGATTCGATTCTGCATCCCTTCGTCCCGTTCGCGGTCCTGCTCCTGAGTCTTGACGACGTCGCGAAGGTCATTCCGCAAATCTACGAAGTCGGCGTGCATGGCACAGCCCGTAGAGACCGCCGCCGCCGCCAACGCCGCACACATGAAGAAAAAGACTCGAGGAGATCGATTGGTCCTGTGCATAGTCTTACCTGGGTTACTTGAGCTGCGCCAACTTGTCCAAGGCTTTGGCGGCCTCGGGGCTCTTGGGATAGGCATCCACAACTTGCCGAAGCGCCGAGGCTGCCTGTCCTCGGTCCTTGACCGCCAGATAGGCAAACCCTTTTTTCAACAACGCGGCCGGCACTTTTTCGCTCGTCGGATACGTCAGCTTGACGCGGTCGTACGCGTCGATCGCCCGCGCGTACTCCTTTTTCCCATAGTAGCATTCCCCCATCCAGTACTGCGCGTTGGAGGCCAGCTCGGAGGTCGGATATTGCGCGAGGAAATGGGAAAAGCCCTGCAACGCGCCGGTCAAATCTCCCCGTTTGAATTTCTGCATGGCACGGTCGTAGTCCTCGCGTAGGCTGTCGCGTGGATTGGAGGACGCCGGACCCGCCGCCTCGGGTTGAGTACGCTCCGACTGTGCGGTCACGGCCGATTCCTGCACCGACGCCGCAGCCGATGCTGAAGCGGCCTGAACCGGTTGCGCGGCCGACTTCGCCGATTCCTCGCCGGAGGATGCCGCACCCGGCTGCGACGACGCCTCCGACCTTGCAGCCAGGCGCGGCGCCTTGGTTTCGTCGCCGGTCTGTCCTACCTTCCCCGCACCGTGCTTCCCCTTGCTCGGCTCCTTGCCGCCTCGCGGATTGGCTCCGCCCTGATGAGGGGCCGCTTGCACCGCTTTGGCCAACTCGTCGATACGGCGATCCTGCTCCTCCGTTTTCGCCGCGAGATTTCCGCCCATGGTCTCAAGCGCCTTCGCCACCGAGGCCATGCTTTTGCTCACTTCGGCCAGGTAGGCGGTTGTCGCCTTGGCGTCCGCGTCGACTTTTTCCGTCAGCCCGTTCGTGCGTTGCTCTTGCTGAAGCAGTTTTTCTCCCAATCCGTTCAACGCGACTTTGAACTCCTCGAGGGCTCGGCCGAGTTGGGCCACCTGTTCAGTGAGGGCTTGTTTCTGTCCCTCGCCGGAGGCCAAAGCCTTGTCTTGCTCTTGCAGACGCGCTTCCAACGCCTTGGTTGCGGACAAGAGTCCGGCGCTCAGCGTGGCCAGGCCGGCATTGAGCTTCTCGACCTCCTGCTGTATCCGCTCACGGTCCGCCTTCTGCGCGGCGGCCTGCTCCTTCGCCGCCTGGTCGAGAGCCGCCAACCGCCGTCCGGACTGATGCTCCAGATCGTCCAAGCGGCTGCGCAGAGTGCTCCGTTCGTGGGCTCCCTTGTCCAGTCCGCCTCGCAGCACGGCTACGTCTTCTTCTCGCAGTTCACTCACGTCCTGGTGCAGCCTTGCGCTGGCCTCGTTGGCTCGCTGAATGGCCTGTTCGATATCTTTTTCTTTCTGATCCAACTTGGAGATCTTCTTATCCAAATCCTGACCGACCTTTATCAAATCCGCCTTTTGCGCCAGACAGCCGGTCCCCAACAGGAGCCCCACCATTGCAAACACCGGCCATCCCACAGACCTGCGGCTAGACCTGCGTTGGGCTCGCCCGTTCATCTGTGCCGTCCACTCCTCAGTCATACGAAACGTGATTCCCTCACTGGCCCTTGAGGACAATGTGCGCCCGACGATTTTGCTGGTAGCAAGACTCGGCATGGTCCTGACAGGCCGGCCGTTCCTTCCCAAAAGACGCGACACTCAACCGATCCTTCGCCACCCCCAGCTCGACCAGATAGTTGAGGGCCGCTTTGGCACGCTTTTCGCCCAATACGAGGTTGTAGGCTTGCGTGCCTCGTTCATCGCAATGGCCCTCGACGGTGGCCGGCTGAGCCTTGTTGGCCTTCATCCACTCGGCGTCAAGTATCAACGCCTGCCTGGCCTCGTCCGTAATCTTCCAGGCGTCGTAGGCGAAATAGATGTCCTTGAGCCCGGCCTGAGCCGTCGCGGCCTGGTCCTTTCGCAACTCTTCAGCCTGCCGCCTGGCCGCATCGCCCGTGTCGGCCTTGGCAACCATGATACCTTCCGAGGAACGTTCCTCGCTCAAGGCCTTCCCCGGCGCAGCAGACTCAAACCCCTTCAACGGCCCATTCCCTTGACCTGCCTGTCCAGATGAAGCGGGCTCCTTCGGCTTGGCCGCGCCCTGCTCGAATTCCGCCGAGCCGGACTTGGTCTCGAGCTGTTTGCTACATCCCGGCGCCAACACCAGCAAGGCCCCGAGCGCCCCCGCCATAAAAACGGTCTGTCCTTGCTTCATCATCTCTCTCGCTCCTTTTTTTGAGTTACGTCCTCTCACGTTGGTTGCCGGTCGATTCGAACCGGATCATGTTCATGCCCCCTTACGTCGGAGACCAAGCCGGCGAGCTGTGGTGCGTGCCGCCTGAGGTCAGCCGTTCCAGTTCGGTCCCATCGCTGTTGCTCATATAGAGGTGACTCTTGCCCTCATTGGTCGAGCTGAACACCAAATGCCGGCCGTCCGGCGACCAGGAAGGGGAGTCATCGACCCCCGTCCCGGCTGTGATCTGCATGCGCTTCTGCCCGTCAGGAGTGATCACACACAGTTTATATTGCTTGTCCTCGGTCCGGCACACGTAAGCAATCGAGTTGCCTCTTGGCGACCAGGCCGGCGCCGCGTTGTAGTCGCCTTCGAACGTGAGTCGGCGCACGTTCGAGCCGTCGGCGCTCATCAAATAGAGTTGCGGCCCCCCGCCACGATCCGAGACAAAGACGAGTTCCCGGCCGGTCGGCGACCAAGAGGGCGAGAGATCCCCCCCGGAATGTGTCGTTAGCCTGGTCAGCGCCTTGCTTTGAACGTCCAGTGTGTAGATCTCCGAGTTGCCGTCCTGACTCGTCGCAAACGCCAGTTGACTGCCGTCCGGCGAATAGACCGCGGTGATGTTCAAGCCGGACAGCGAGACCAGCGTCGAGCGCTTGCCCGTCGCCAACTCGATCAGGTCGATGGTCTGCTTGCTGCGGCCATGATACGCCGTGAACACGACAAAGCGCCGGTCCGGAGACCACCGCGGCATGAGATTCATAAACCCATCCGCCGTGATTTGTCTGGGCGCAAAGCCGTCATAGTCCATGATGAACAGCTCGCGGCTCCCCCCCTGCTCGGACACGAAGGCGATCTTGGTTCTGGCGATTCCCTGCTCGCCGGTATAGCGGAAGACCAGCTCGTCCGCCAGGCGATGCGTCATCAGCCGAAGGACGGAGGGCGCGCCGGCGTACCGTTTTCCGACGACCCCTTCGTTCTTGATATCGTCGTACACATAGCCGTCCAAGACCAGATCGTCGTCCCGCATGGCGACCTTGCCCCAGACCGCCGTCGCGACGCCGCTGTCGGCGACCCGCTTGAGCAACGCGGGCTGCGGATCGTTCAGATCGGCCGGCGTGATTCCCAACTTCGCGGCATCGGCCACGGCAAAGATCTGGGACCGGCGGAGGTCCGCTTTCAGCACATCCGCAACGCGATCGTCCGACCGGGGCGTCTTGGCCTTGGCCTCGTCCTGGAACCCAAGCACCGCGATCGGAATTTTCTGGAAATCTGGACGGGTCGCCTCGAGAAACACCTCCGCCGCTTTGGGCTCGATCAGGCCCGCCAGCCCGACCCCAATCATCAGCCCGACGATCATGATGGCATGCGTCCGTGTCATTCTATCACCCGACTTCCTCCCCCACCGTGAAGCTGAAGTGCGTGTCTAGGTACAGCTCCGTCATATCCTTCGGAAACGGCGGCAAGGGATCGGCCTTCAGCACCGCGCGCCGACCGGCATCGTCGTAATACCCATTGCCCGACGTCGTCTCCACCACCACGCCGCTGACGGCGCCGGATCGATCCAGCCGGAACCGAATGATCACCCGCAGCGACTTTCCCGCCAGGTCGACCGGAGGGGCGATCCACTGGCTGCTGATTTTACTCTGGACCCGTGCCAGATAGGGATTGGGAGCGACCCCCGGCACATTGATGGTCATGTCGGGCTTTTTCGCCGCCGGCACCTTGGCCTGGAGAGTCGGGGTCTCGGCCGAGCGGGCCTCCGAAGACCGCGGCTGCTGTAAGGCCTGTAATTGCTTGGTCACGTCCTCGGACAGCGTCTTCCGTGGCTGGCTGGCTTGCGGCGCCACCTGCGGACGACGGGCCTCCGGCACCGTCAGGTTGCTCAAAAGATTCTGGATGTCTTTCTGACTCTGCGCCGGCACGTTCTGACTCGTCACAGGAGGCGACGGCTTGGCGGCGCCCAACTTCGGCGCCTCCGGCGGAAGCTCGATTCCACGCAAGACATCCCGCAAGGGATTCTCAGCCTGACGCCGCACGTCGCGGAGGTCCTGAGAGTCTGCCGCGGCCGTCAGAGGCGCCGCTTTCGGCGCGGCCGGTGTCACCGGCACCGGAGCCGCCTGCTTGGCCGGTTGGCGCAACGCGCTGGCTGCCCGCTGTTGCGCCGGCGTAGGAGGGAGGGCCATGGGCGGGGCCTCCCGTTCGGACGGCCGAGGGGGTTCGGCGGCGCGAGCCGCTTGTTCTTGTTCAACGGGACGCGCAGGAGCGTGGACAGGAGCCTGACTGGGGATGGCAAGACTGACCAGCGAGACCTGATACGACGCCGACGGCCGTTCCATCCTCGGGGAGGGACGAAGACCGATGACCAACGCCAGCACGCAGACATGGAGGACCAGCGAGACGAGGAGCGTCCACCGAACCGGCGTGCCGCCCGGCTGGCACTGCGTCCCCGACAATGCAAGTAAGTTCGGGCAGGATTCAACAGCCATCTCGAATCACGTGACAAGATATTCGTGTGCCTTGACGGTCCCTGCGATGATCCCGAAACTTACGGCGCCCGCCGCTCCCGGATCGGGCTTTCGGTCACACGCTCGGGCCCGACAGGGTCCGTCACCATTCCCAGCTTCTCGATCCCGGCCCGCTTCACCCCATCCATGACCTGCACGACGGTCCCGTATGGAACGTCGCGATCGGCGCGGAGGAAAACCGACACCTCGGCGTTGCGCAGCTTGGCGTCCCGCAGCTTGCCTTCCAGTTGCGCCAGCGGCACCGGATCTTTATCCACATATATTTTCTGATCGCGTTCGACGGTCAACACGATTCGTTCCTCCGGCTTGATCGTGTTGCTCGTGGACGTGGGCAACTTAATATCCATTCCACGGTAGAGCATGGGCGCCGTCACCATGAAAATGATCAGCAGCACGAGCACAACGTCCACGAGCGGAATCACGTTGATCTCGGCCAGGAACCGGCGACGCCGGGTTTCAAAGATCACGTACGGCCCCCCACCGGCTTGGCCTGCATGCGGAGCGAATTGAGAAATTCGATGCTGAAGGCCTCGGCCCGGAAGGTGGTCCGTCTGATTCTGGTCAGATAATAATTGTACGCGATCACCGCCGGGATGGCCGTGAACAGGCCGGCGGCGGTGGCCACAAGCGCCTCCGCCACTCCCGGAGCGACGGCTGAAATACTGGCGGTGCCCTGCTTGCCGATCTCTCCAAACGCGTCGATGATCCCCATCACCGTTCCCAGAAGCCCGATAAAGGGCGTGATGTTTCCCGCCGTGGCCAGAAACGGCAGGTAGGCCTCCTGCTTTGAGATTTGATCCTGCATGATGTGTCCCACCACTCGGTCCAAGTACTGGCGATCGACATCGTGACCGTCATCGGATGGCTTAGCGGCGCTCCTGGCCTTGGGTTCATGGCCGGCTTCGCTTGCTTCCGGGGCCAGACGATCGGACACACCGATAAACAAGGCCGCGATCGGACTGGCCGTCAGTCGCTTTGCAAAGCGACGCAGTTCATCCCGCTCCTGAGTCCGCCCGTAGGCGCCGAGGAAGCGCGTGTCTTCCTGATCGCAGGCGCGGAAGGCTCGCCATTTGAAGATAATAATGGACCAGGAAATGACCGAAAAGAGGAAGAGGACCAGCAGAACGACTTTTGAAACCGCCCCGAGCGAACCGACGAGTCCAATGGGACCGGCCTGAAACATCATTACTCTAGCGCATCCCCTCCTACAGCAACCGCACAGGGAACAGCGGATACGACAACTCTATCTCCCGCGGGGGTAAATGGCGGGGCCGACGGGATTTGAACCCGCGACCTCCAGATTGACAATCTGGCGTCCTAAACCAGGCTGAACGACGGCCCCAATACCAAATACCAGGAAAGATAATGTGCGGATGAACAACAAAATCAGAACGATCGCGTAAAACCCAACCACCGGTTCGTCCCCACCCCCGCAAAAAATGCTTGCTGGTAGGCGGAACAGGGATCGAACCTGTGACCTCTGCCTTGTAAGGGCAGCGCTCTCCCTCCCGACTGAGCTATCCGCCCGAAACCTTAAAAATGCCGAATGGTTGCGCGAATGGTGCGGATGGTACCAAGTCTACTGCGCCTTGTCAACCACATCAGACAACGATAAAGTGTGAAGGTTGAACGATGAACGACAGAGGGAATTGAATCATTGCACCATTGATTCATTGACGATTGACCGATTCCCCCAATGAATCAATGAGCCAATGACGCAATCGTCAATTCTTCGCGTTCGGCATTCGCCCGTCATCGTTCTCCCTTCGTACGACGCCGCTCCTTCCTGGGAAACAGCTCTGCGTGCAGCCGCTTCAGTCGAGCCCGCTCCACATGCGTATAAATTTGCGTCGTGGTGATACGGGCATGCCCCAGCATCGCCTGCACGGACCGCAGATCGGCGCCGTGGTCCAAGAGATGCGTCGCAAAGGAGTGTCGAAGCATGTGAGGAGAGATCGGCTTCGCAATCCCGGCGGCCCTGGCCCTGGCCCGAAGCAGTTTCCAAAACCCCTGGCGCGTCAACTTCCCCCCGCGCCGGCTGACGAATACATGGCGCGACTCGCGGCCCTTGACCAAGGCCCCACGGGCCGTCTCCAAGTAGGCGTCCATTTTTTTTCGCGCCGCATCGCCGAGGGGCACCACCCGCTGCTTCGCCCCCTTGCCGGACGCCAGGACATACCCCACGGCCAGATTCAGTTGCGAGAGTTCCACGTTCACCAGCTCGGACACCCGCAGCCCCGTGGCGTAGAGCAGTTCCACCATCGCCGCATCGCGAACATCTTCAGGCCTCCCCTTGGGCGGACATTCGAGCAGCCTCAGCACCTCGCTCTGCGTCAGCACCCGCGGAAGCCTCACCCAGGGGCGGGGTGTGCTCAAACTGAGCGTGGGATTTTCATGCGCGATCCGTTCCCGGCAGAGAAAACGAAAAAACCCTCGGATCGCCGCCAGGCACCGCGCGGTCGAGGCCGGCGAGAGGTTGGCCCGCTTGAGATGGGCAAGAAATTCGGAGAGGGTCCGTCGCGTCACCAGCCCAGGATCCCGAATATGTTTGAGCGCCAGGAAGTCCTGCAACTTCTGGAGATCGCGGCGGTAAGCCCCCTGGGTGTTTCGGGCCAGGCCGCCCTCCACGCGCAACTCGGCCAGGTATCGGTCTATCAGATCATCCATTGCAGATCATCCATCGCCATCACCCACCGCAGACACTCAAGCCAGATCGGCCCGTCGATTAGGCACGCTGACTATAGTCCCGAAGGGCCGCGAAAACAATGAGATGCAGGCTCCGGCAACCTTGACAGCCCAGCGCCTGCCCCCTATAGTAAACATCAATGTCATTCGGGTTGAGTATCCGATATGCCAGGAGAGAATGCCCATTTCAGTCTTCTCACAGCGATCAGCCCCGTTTCGGCCTTGGCTCATGCCTTGGCCATGCCTTCGCGTCATCCCTTGTTTGTCCATCAGCCTTCTCTTGCCGCTGTGCCTAGCCTTTTCCACCGTCTCATACGCGGCTGATGCCCCGGCCCTGGCTGCCACCACCGGCGCGGAACAAGCCGGTGCCGAGAGCGTGGCCCCCGCACCGGCGACCAAAAAATATTTCTTGAAAGATGCGCCGAAGGATTCTTTGAGCCGCGCCAAAATCCTGATCGAGACCCATCAGGAAGACGAGGCGGTCGCGCTGCTCAAAGGCGTCATGGCCACCTCTTCTCAGCCGCAGTCCCTGGCCCAGGCCTACCTCCTGATGGCCGAGGCACTGAGCGGTAAACAGGAATATGCCGAAGCCGTCAATTATCTGGAGCGTCTGCTGAGCGAATTTCCCGATTCCGACTTGACCGTCCGCGCGCGCCTCCTCTTGGGGGCCACGCATACGCGTCTGGGCGACGCCGACACCGCCCTCTCCATTCTGTCTGAAGCGCGCGGCCAGGCGGCCGACGTCGAGACGAAGCGGACGGCGCTCTATCTCATCGGCGACGCCTACGCCGGCAAGAAGGACTCCCTGCGGGCGGTGCAGGCCTGGGTCGAGGAGTTGGCCCTCAGCCCGGAGGAGCAACGGAGCGAGCCCCGCGAACGCATCCGCACCCTGGTGCAGGAGCAGGCGGACAAGAAAACGCTGTTGCAACTGCGCGACGCCTACCCGACCACGTTCCCCGGCGATCTGGTCTTGATCCGCCTGATCGAACTCCACACGAATCGCGGGGAAGAGCATCTGGCGGAGAAAAATATCCGCCTCTTCCTGACCCACTTTTCCACGCACGAATACGCGGCGGCCGCAGCGGAGCAGTTGAAGGGCTTCAAAGCGAAGGTCAAGTCCAGCCAATACGTCCTGGCTGCCGTCCTGCCGGCGTCCGGCCACCTGAGCGCGTTCGGCGCCGAGGCCTTGAACGGCATTCGCCTCGCCCTGGATAAGGGAAAAGAAGCCCTGGGGCTCCCCTCCGTCGGGCTGGTCGTCAAGGACAGCGCCGCGCCGGACAAGTCCGCGCTACGCGCCGAGTTGGCCGACCTGGTCGCCGAGTATCGACCGATGGCGGTAATCGGCCCGCTGCTCTCGCGCGATCTTCCGGCCGCCGCCGCCATCGCCGACGAGACCGCCACGCCGTTCGTGACTCCCGCCGCCACCGTCTCCGACGTGCATCGCTTCAGTTCCTATCTGTTCAACACGGCGCTCACCTACCAGCAACAGGCGCGTCGCCTCGCAGATTACGCCGTCACGCGCATGGGCTACCGACGGTTTTGCATCCTGCACCCCGAGACCGCGCCCGGGCACGATCTGACGCGGTACTTCATCCAGGAAGTCAAACAGCGCGGCGGCGAAATCATCGCGGTCGAAGCCTACGCGGAGAACGACACCGACTTCGGCCCCCAGATCAAACGGCTGAAAACCGAAGACCTGAAACGGCACGGCAAAGCCACGACGTCCAAGACCGCCAAGGGCGCGGTGAAGATTACGTACAAGCCGGGCTTCGACGCCATCTTTCTTCCCGGCAGCGCCGCGCAGGCGGCGTTGACCACTCCGCAATTGCTGTTCTATGACGTCAAAGTCCCCTTCCTCGGCAGCAACGGTTGGGACAGTCCGGAATTGATTCGACTGGCCGAGCGGACGGTGGACGGCGGCGTCTTCGTGGACGGATTGTTTGCAGACAGCCAGGACCCGACCGTCAAGGATTTCGTGGAGCGGTATCGCCGGCGTTACCAAACGACCCCGACCCTCTTCGCCGCCCAGGCCTACGAGGCGACACGCGTGGTCCTGGACGCGATTCGAAAGGGCGCGGCCTCGGGGAAAGCCGTCCGCGACTATCTGGCCAAACAGCCGGACCTCCCGACGCTCAACGGCCCGGCGTCGTTCGGCCCGAGCGGCACGCTCGACCGACGGCCCTTCCTCATCCAAATCAAGCACGGCAAATTCGTCCCACTCGAATAATCGACGAGGCACCGGCATCCATGAACGCATTACCGCAGATCCTCCACACGATTTCCTACATGGCGCTCCCGCTGCTCTTCGCAATGGTCCTCCACGAGTACGCCCACGGCTGGGTCGCGCATCGTTACGGCGACGACACGGCCCGCGCGGCCGGGCGCC
>JACQCB010000081.1 GCA_016201805.1 Nitrospirota bacterium
ATCCCGGCGGCCCGGCCATCGACCGGATAGCCCGCTCCGGTGATGCAAAGGCCGTTCGATTTCCACGGCCCTATCGCGCCAAGCGGGGCAACTTGGATTTCAGCTTCAGCGGGATTAAAACGGCCCTGCTGTATTACCTGCAAGACCTCGACAAGGCTGGACAGCCCAGGCCGGTCGCGGACATCGCCGCAGGATTTCAGGAAGCGATCGTCGAGGTGCTGGTCGAAAAAGCGTTCGACGCCGTGCGTCGCTATCGCGTCGCGGCTGTGGCCGTGGTTGGAGGCGTCTCGGCCAATACGAGGCTCCGTGCGCTTCTGTCTGCGCGGGCGGCCGCGTCCGACATCCGCCTGGCCCTGCCGGTGTCCGCCTACTGCACCGACAACGCAGCCATGATCGCGGCGGCGGGGAGACGAGCTTACTTGCAAGGCCGTTTCGCCTCGTGGGAGATGGAAGCGGAGGCCGACCTGGCCATTCCCCTGACCGAGGGGAAGCTGACACCCACCTCCAGCGCCTGTTCGAGCGGGAAACCCAGAGCTACCGCCTCGCTTCGGAGAGGGTAATATTCCAACCGTCCACGGCAATATCAACGGATTGAAGGCCAGTCAATTACTGCGGCTGGAGCACTTGTACCGTCGACGTGTGCCGGTCGATAAAGTCATCACGCCTGAACTGGCGAGGGCCTGTACCGAGCTCTCACGGGAACTCCGCTGCCAGATCGGGCTCCTGATCACCAGACGCGGTGCGATCGAGCAAGTCATCGTCGGAAACGGACGGGGGCTCTTCATCGACGATCTGTCGCGCTTCCGACTCGGCCGGCGATTCCTGCGCGGGCTCAGGCTCGTGCATACCCATCTGCAAAACGAGCCGCTCTCCCAAGATGACGTGACCGACCTCGCGCTGCTTCGCCTGGATCTGATCGCCGCCGTCGGGGTCGGCACGGACGGATTGCCGGTCGACCTACATCTGGCCCATATCCTCCCGCCGAATCCCCAAGGCCGGGTCTACGATGTCTGGGCGCCGACCCCCTTCCATACCTTCCAGTTGGATTGCGCCAAGTTCGTGGACGCCCTCGAAGCCGAGTTGGCCCGCGTGACCGCCAACCACGTGGTGAGGGACGGGCAGGAGTCGGCCATCCTGATCAGCGTCTCCAAACACTCTCGCAGCGACCAGGAGGAGCGCCTGGAGGAATTGGCAGAACTGGTCCGATCGGACGGCATCACCGTCCTGGAGACAGTCCTGCAACGCAGCCAGGAAATTCATCCCAAATACCTCCTAGGCAGCGGAAAACTGAAGGATGTCGTGATCAAGGCCTTGCATCGCGGCGCCGACCTCCTTATCTTCGAGCAAGACCTGACGCCGGCGCAGGTGCAGGCCATTGCCGAGGTCACCGAGATGAAGGTGGTCGATCGGACGCAGTTGATCCTCGACATCTTCGCGCGCCGCGCCCATAGCCGGGAAGGCAAGGTCCAAGTGGAACTGGCGCAACTGCGGTACCTGTTGCCGCGCTTGTCCGGACACGGCACCGCGCTCTCGCGCTTGGGCGGCGGCATCGGCGGAAGAGGACCGGGCGAAACCAAGCTTGAAACGGATCGCCGCCGGGTCCGCGATCGGATCGACCACCTCGAACGCGAGCTCGTCAACATCGCCCGTCACTATGACCAACGCCGGGCCCGTCGATCCCGGCACATGGTCCCCATCATCTCCATCGTGGGCTATACCAACGCCGGCAAATCGACGCTCCTGAACGCGCTGACCGACAGCCACGTGCCGGTTCAGGACCGTCCGTTTGAAACCCTCGACACCTCCAGCCGACGCCTGCGATTTCCCCGAGACCGGGAAGTGATCGTCACGGATACGGTCGGGTTCATCCGCGACCTTCCCAAAGCCCTCGTCGGCGCATTCCGCACCACGCTGGAAGAGCTCCACAACGCCGCCTTCTTGCTGCACCTCGTGGATGCCAGCGCCAGAGACCTTGAGGCGCAGATGAATGCGGTGGAGACGATCCTGGACGAATTGCAACTGGACCGCATCCCCAGACTGCTTGTCTTCAACAAATGCGATCGGCTCCCGGTGGAAGAAGCCGAGGCCCTCTGCCGCCGCTACGGCGCAATGGGGGTGTCGGCGCTCCGCCCATCGACCTTGCCGCCTCTCGTCGAGAGGCTGGCACAGACCCTCGCAAGCCTGCCGAGCCCCTTGCAGGCGACGGCCAAGGACGGGGCCGAGTCGGCCAAGCCGCCGAATTCCAGCGACTTGGTCCTGCCGAGGATGGCATGAGAACGATACGAAACCGCACAGGCCGTACGGGACGGCACGATGCTTTGGCCGCCGGTGCGTCAGCCAAAGTCCGTGCGCGCCGCATCCTCAAGACACTCGATCGGGCCATGCCGTCCGTGAAGGTGGAGTTATCCCATGGCAGTCCGCTCGAACTCCTCATTGCCACTATTTTGTCCGCACAATGTACGGACCAGCGGGTCAACCAGGTGACGCCCGACTTGTTCGGCCGGTATCGATGCGCCAGCGACTACGCGGAAGCCGATCCGGCCGAATTGGAGGCCCTCATCAGACCGACCGGATTCTTCAAGAACAAGGCCCGCCACATCATCGCCTGCGGGAAAGCGCTGGAGCAACGGTTCGGCGGGCATGTCCCGGACAGCATGGACGCACTCGCCACGCTCCCCGGAGTCGGACGGAAAACCGCCAACGTCGTTCTGGGGGCCTGCTTCGGGAAACCGGCCCTGGTGGTGGATACTCATGTGAAGCGCGTATCCAACCGCCTCGGCCTGGCTTCCAGCCAGGATCCGGAGAAAATCGAGGTCTCCTTGCAGTCATTGATCCCAAGCCGGCTCTGGACGGTCGGGTCGCAGCGGCTCCTCTTGCACGGCCGCTACGTGTGCCTGGCGCGAAAACCGCAGTGCGATCGCTGCGCGGTCTACACGGACTGCGCCTGGGAGGGGAAACGCCTGCGATGATCAAAAGCATGACCGGATATGGACGGGCCGAATCGGCCTGGGCGGGAGGCGCGGTGACGGTGGAACTGCGGGCCGTCAACCATCGATTTTGCGAAGTCGTCACCCGACTGCCGAGAACGCTCTCGGGGCTGGAAGACGACTTGAAACGGACGGTGCAGGGACGGTGCCAGCGCGGGCGAATCGAACTGTCCGTTTCGCTGACCGGCGTGACGGAAGGGGAAAAGGCCCTGAGCCTTGACCGCTCCCTTGCTAAACAGTACTATCATCTGCTGCGCGACCTCCAGCGTGAACTGCGCCTGGGGGGAACGGTCGATGTCGCGCTGCTGGCCGGCTTTCGGGACATCGTCACGGTCTCGGAACAGCCTGTCGTCACCCCGCGCTTGAAACAGCTCGTCAAGCGGCTTGCTGCCGGCGCCCTTGATGATCTTGACGCCATGCGGCGACGAGAGGGACTGGCGCTGGCGCGCGATACGAAAGTCCGCCTGCGCCTCGTGCGCAAGGAAGCGCAGGCAATCGGCATCCGGGCGCCGCTGGTCGTCCGGGGGTATTTCGACCGGATGAAAGAACGAGTCGAGAAACTTGCGGGGACGGCGCCCATCGATCAGGGCCGTCTGAGCCAGGAATTGGCCCAGTACGCCGATCGGTGCGACCTGACCGAAGAATTGACCAGGCTGAACTCGCATCTCAGCCAGTTCGACGCAGCCTTGAAGAGCCGGGAGTCGGTGGGACGCACCATGGACTTCCTGCTCCAGGAAATGGGACGCGAGGTCAACACGATCGGCTCCAAGGGGAACGATGCGGAGATCGCAGCCCACGTGGTGCACATCAAAAGCGAACTCGAAAAGATTCGGGAGCAGGTCCAGAACATCGAATAAGGCGGCCCCCATTGCACGCAAGCGGTGCGATAGGATGCATGGCGATGCCAAAGGACGCGATGGAACGAAGAGGATTGTTATTCGTGGTGTCCGCCCCGTCGGGCGCCGGCAAGACCACCCTGTGCAAGGAAATCATTTCGGTGGTGCCCGGCCTCCGACACTCGATTTCTTATACCACCCGGAAGCCCCGCCCGGGCGAGGTGCACGGCCGGGAATATTGTTTCGTGGACGAGACCGAGTTTCAAGAAATGGTGCAGCGGAATGAATTCGCCGAATGGGCGCCCGTCTACGGGCATTTGTACGGCACGCCCAGGGGCGCGCTGACCAACATGATGGAACAAGGCGACGATGTCCTGCTGGAAATCGACGCCCAAGGGGCGATGCAGATCAAGAAGAAATTCGAGGACGCCGTGTACATCTACATCATGCCGCCCTCGATCGAGGCCTTGCGGCAGCGCTTGCAGCGGCGCGGAGGGGACTCCCCGGAGGAGATTCAGCGCCGGCTTCAGAAGGCCCGCGAGGAAGTCTGGAGCTATCGGGAATACTTCTATATCGTCCGCAACGACGATGTGGCGCATGCCTTGAAGGAACTGGAAGCGATCATCCTTGCCGAGCGCATCAAAACGAAGCGCCTCGATATCGCCTGGCTGGAGGAGAATTTCATTCGGGACCGGGACGAGAAACAGGCGGACCGCGGAGGGTCCGTCACCACATAACCGTAGAGGAGAACATCCGATGATCGATCTCTTGTCGTTGCTGCCAAAATCGAACCAAACGCGCTTTGATTCGCGCTACCGGCTGGTGATTGTCGCGTCTCAACGCGCCAAACACCTGATCCAAGGGGCACGGCCGGTCGCCCCCGTGAAATTCACGAAGGAAACCACGATCGCGCTCGATGAAGTCCTCCACGAGCACATCGAGTTCCTGACGGGCAAGGAAGCGCGGCAAGCTATCAAGGAGTCCAAGCGAGGCAAGGACACCGAGGTGGAGCGGATGGTCATGACGGGCGCCGGGGAAGACGCCCGCGAGATCAAGAAGGAACTGAGCGTCTACATCGACGACTCCGCCAAGCCGGCAGAACCGGAAGGAGAGGCGTAAGCGCATCGCCATGGCACCGGGCTCGACACAGACGTTGCTCGGCCGGAAGATTGTGCTGGGCGTCAGCGGCAGCATTGCGGCCTACAAGGCCGTGGGCTTGCTCCGCCTTCTGATGCGGGAAGGGGCCGACGTGTCCGTCGTCATGACGGAGGCCGCCACACGTTTCGTCGGCCCGCTGACCTTCGAAGTCCTCTCTCGACGCCCCGTCGCCACGGACTTGTTTGCGGCGCGGCAGGAGATGCTGCACCTGACCTTGCCGGAATGGGCCGATGCAGTGGTCATTGCGCCGGCCACCGCCAACCAGATCGCCAAATACGCCTTAGGCCTCGCGGACGATCTGCTCAGCGCCCTGGTGCTGAACACGTCCTGCCCGCTGATCTTGGCCCCGGCGATGGACGGCAACATGTGGGACCACCCAGCCGTCACCGCGCACCGGGAAGCCCTGCGCCAGCGCGGCGTGACGGTGCTTGAACCGGAAGAAGGTCCCCTGGCCTCCGGACGGGTGGGGAAGGGACGGTTGCCGGACGACACCGTCATCCTGTCGGCGATCGAGCAGCGGCTGTTCCCGCGGCTGGACTGGCGCGGCCAGCGCCTGCTCGTGTCGGCAGGACCGACCCAGGAGGCCATCGACCCCGTGCGATTCATTTCCAACCGTTCATCCGGAAAGATGGGATACGCGCTCGCGCAGGCGGCGCGCGAGCGTGGCGCGGAAGTCACCCTGGTGAGCGGCCCTACTGCGCTCACCGTTCCGCCCGGCATCCACTATGTCCCCGTCTGCACGGCAGAAGAAATGGACAAAGCCTTGACCGCGCACTTTGCCTGGTCGACGGTCCTCATCATGGCCGCCGCAGTGGCCGATTTCAGACCCGCGCAGGCCTCGTCCACGAAACTCAAGAAACGCAAGGAAGCCCTGAACAAGCTGGACCTGGAGCCGACTCCCGATATCTTGGAACGCCTGAGTCTGCGACGGACCAGCCAGACCCTGGTCGGCTTCGCAGCCGAGACCGAAGCCGTCCTGCCGCAGGCCAAGGACAAGTTAGTGCGCAAGGGACTGGACCTGATCGTGGGAAACAACGTGCTGGCCGAGGGGTCCGGCTTCGGTTCCGACACCAATGAGGCCGTACTCGTGGATCGTGAGGGGGGCGTGACCGAACTGGGCTTGCTGCCCAAACGGGTGCTGGCCGATCGCATTTTGGACGTTATTTCGACCTTGCCCTGCGCGATCAAAAGATCGGCCGCGGCAAAGAAACCGCCTGCTGCAGGAAACAAGAACTGATATCCCTCGCTGCCACTGACACCATGAGACTGCGGTGCGCTCCGATGGCGCAGCCCGGTATTCTATTTACTACCTACCATGAGCCTGTTACAATATGTCCCTCTTTGCTCAACGTGGAAATGGTTTGATCCGGAGAGGGCGTCCGGACAGACGGAGGGATATGAAGCGGGTTCTGGTCTTACATGGCCCCAACCTGAATTTGTTAGGCCGTCGTGAAACGTCCCTGTATGGCACCGCATCGCTCAAAGCGATCAATGCGGGCATCGCCAAGCTGGCCAAACAAGAACGGATCAAGGTTGAGACCAGACAATCCAATCTGGAGGGCGAACTGGTTACCTGGATACAGGAAGCGGAGGGTCGGTTTGATGCGATCGTCATCAATCCAGCCGGCTATACGCATACCAGCGTGGCGATCCGCGACGCCCTTGCAGCCGTGGCCATTCCGACCGTGGAAGTGCACTTGACGAATATCTACAAGCGCGAAGCATTCAGACACCGGTCCTATGTGGCCGACGTGGCGATCGGACAGATCTCGGGATTTGGGCCGACGGGCTATCTGCTTGCCATCAGAGCGGCCATCGACCACCTGAAGACTGCCCGCCCCACCGCAAGACGATGATCCATCGGTAACACGCAGGCCCGAGCGGCAGAAGGAGACGCGCATTCGTGATTTCGACGGCAGATTTTCGCAACGGGGTTCGACTCGAGATCGAAGGCTCACCCTACTACATCGTGGAGTTCCAGCACGTCAAGCCGGGCAAGGGCGGGGCCTTCGTGCGGACCAAACTGAAAAGCTACAAGACCGGCAACATCCTCGACCGCACCTTTCGGTCCGGGGAACGGTTCAAAGAACCGGCCCTGGAAGAACGGGAGATGCAGTTCCTCTACGCGGCCGGCGACACCTACACCTTCATGGACACCGACACCTTCGAGCAGTTCACCTATGAAAAGAAGCAACTGGGCGAGAATGCCGATCTGCTCAAGGAAAATATGGTCTCGAAGATTCTGGTATTCGAGCACCAACCGATCGCCGTGGAACTGCCGAATTTCATCGAACTCAAGGTGGTGGATGGAGAGCCTGGCGTCAGAGGCGACACGGCGTCCGGAGGAACCAAACCGGCCGTGGTGGAGACGGGGGCCATAATCAAGGTGCCCCTGTACCTGGAAGTCGGCGAAATCATCAGGATCGATACCCGAACCAGAGAATACGTGGAGCGCGTCAGGTGAGCACAGCCCGCAAGCGTCCCAGTCCGAAGAAACCCCGCCGCCGCCCGGCCACCGCCTCCTCGACGCCGCGCGTCGGCTCGAACGGTCTGAGCGGCGATCTCCGCGCCGACATTCCGCAATTGGTGGAGTTGCTGAAGCGGCACAGCCTCGCCGAGCTGGAATGGGAATGCAAAGGATTCCGCATCCGGCTGCGACGGGAAGGAAGCCCGGGCCCCACCGTAGTCTCCATGGACAGCGCCACCACCGCCACAGAGATCCAGCCAGAGCCCCGGACGCTCACGGCCTCAAACGATACCTCCGGGAAAGTGACCATTACATCCCCCATCGTCGGCACCTTTTACCGCTCCCCCTCTCCGGACGCCGATGCCTACGTGGAAGAGGGCGACTTCGTGAAAAAAGGGCAGGTCTTGTGCATCGTCGAAGCCATGAAGCTGATGAACGAGATCGAGTCGGAGATGGACGGTCGGATCGTCAAAATCCTGGCCGAAAGCACCAAGCCCGTGGAATACGGCCAGCCGTTGTTTTTGATCGAGCCCGAATCCGCGGCCTGATCATCCCCCATCCAGGAGTCCGCCGGTGTTCAAGAAGGTTTTGATCGCTAATCGCGGGGAGATCGCTCTCCGGGTCATCCGAGCCTGCAAAGAGCTCGGCATCAAGACCGTCGCGATCCACTCCGACGTGGACGCACAGTCCCTGCACGTCCGCACAGCCGATGAACATGTCTGCGTCGGCCCGGCCGAGGGCGCCCTCAGCTACCGGAACATCCCCAACGTGATGAGCGCCGCCGAAGTCACCGGCGCGGATGCCATCCACCCGGGCTACGGCTTTCTGGCCGAAAACGCCCATTTTGCGGAAGTCTGCGAATCCGTCGGCATCAAATTCATCGGCCCGACTTCCGAGAACATCGCGGCGATGGGGGACAAGTCCAAAGCACGGGAACTCATGATCCGGCGCGGCATCCCCGTCCTGCCTGGCAGCCAGGGCGAATTGCGGAGCGAGAACGACGCCCTGGAAGCCGCACGCAAAATCGGGTTCCCCGTCATCATCAAGGCCTCCGCCGGCGGGGGAGGGCGAGGCATGCGGGTGGTCAACAAGGAAGACGAACTCTTCCGGGCCTTCCAAGCCGCCCAGGCCGAAGCGAAATCCACCTTCGGACACGAAGGGGTCTATTTGGAACGTTATTTTATCGAGCCGCGACACATCGAGGTCCAGGTGCTGGCCGATGAGCGCGGCCGCGTCGTCTTCCTGGGCGAGCGAGACTGCTCCATCCAGCGCCGCTATCAAAAGCTGGTGGAAGAGACGCCGTCGCCGGCCGTGGATGAACGGCTGCGGCGGGAAATCGGGCGGGTGGCGGTCGAGGCGGTCAAGGCCGCCCACTACCGCAATGCGGGCACGGTCGAGTTCCTGCTGGACAAGGACCAGAACTTTTACTTCATGGAAGTGAACGCCCGAATCCAGGTCGAGCACCCGGTGACGGAAATGGTCACGGGCATCGATCTCATCAAAGAACAGATCCGCATCGCCGCCGGCCTCCCGCTCGCGTTCCGCCAGCAGGACATCCGGATCACAGGGCACAGCTTCGAATGCCGGGTCAACGCCGAATGTCCGGACAAATTCACCCCCTCCCCGGGCCTGATCACACGCTACCATCAGCCCGGCGGGTTCGGGGTGCGCGTGGATTCGGCCATGGAGTCGAACACCCTCGTGGTGCCGCACTACGATTCGCTGATCGCCAAACTGATCACGCACGGACACAACCGCGAAGAGGCGATGGCCCGCATGAGGCGCGCCCTCGACGAATTCGTGATCGAGGGGATCAAAACCACCATTCCGCTCCACCGCCGCATTTTCAACGATGCGGAATTTCAAAAAGGCCGGGTCTCGACCGGCTTTCTCGAGCGCTTTCTGGCCAACCACGCAGCGTAAGACCGGTGCCGCTCCACGCCAACCGACAGGCTTTCCTCAACGGGCTTTACGTCATCCTGGACCGGCAGGCTGCCCAAGGACGTCCGTTGGAAAGCGTGCTGACCGCAGCGGCCGAAGCCGGCGTCCGGCTGTTTCAATACCGGGACAAGACGGCGACGGCAGCCGAGGCCTACCGCCAGGCCCTTCGGCTCCGCCAAGCGGCGGCCGATCATGGGGCCATTTTTCTGGTCAATGACCGGTGCGATTTGGCGCTGGCGGTCGAAGCCGATGGAGTCCATCTCGGCCAGGATGACCTGCCTCTGGCTGTGGCCAGGAGGATTCTGGGTCCGGAGAAAATCATCGGCCTGTCGACTCATTGCGAGGCCGACGTGATCGGTGCGACGGCAGAGGGGGCGGACTATATCGGATTCGGCCCTCTGACACACCTGCCGGTCTTTGCCATCGGCGGCCTGACCGCCGATCGTGTGCAGGCCGTGATCCAAGCCGGCGCCGATGGGGTCGCCGTGATCTCCGCCATTGTCGGAGCCCCGGATGTTGCCGCAGCGGCCCGTGCCATCATGGCCCGATTGCCCTGAGCAGACCAGCCAGTTCCTGCATGACTGGATCCTCAGCGATGCGGCCGACCCCTTGCTTCCACTCATGTTCAAGCACCGCTTCGTATCGGAGGGGGCCAAGAACCGGGATGTCGAGCCGTTCGCGCAGGAGCGCGACGGTGGACTCCTGCTGCAAGTGATCGTGAACCGACGAACCACCTCCGGCAGGCTGGTTCAATACGATCCCGACAATCAAAATACCGCGCTGGCGCAGCGCTTCGACCGTGAGCAAGGCATGATTGACGCCGCCGAGCGCAGGACGGCCGACGATCAACACAGGCAACCCAAGCGCGACGATAAGGTCCCTCACGTCGAACCGGTCAGCAATCGGCACCATCACGCCTCCGACTCCCTC
>JACQCB010000049.1 GCA_016201805.1 Nitrospirota bacterium
CGTTCAGGGAAGACCTCTATTACCGTCTTGCGGTTCTCCCCCTGGTCCTGCCTCCGTTACGCGACCGGCGCGAAGACATCCCCCTCCTGGTCCAGCACTTCGTGGCGGCCTCTTCCAAACGGCATCGGAAGGCGCCGCCGGTCGTCACGCCTGAGGCCATGAAGGCGCTGACGGAAGCCCCCTGGCCCGGCAATATCCGAGAGTTGGAACACACGATCGAGCGGGTTGTCGTCACCGCTCAGGGAACCCGGCTCACGCGTCAGGATTTTCCGGGAACCTCCGAGACCGTGCCGGCCCGGACGGCCGACATTGATCTCCGCAGCGTGGCCCGCAATGCCGCACAAGTCGCCGAGCGAGCCCGCATCATGGAAGCCCTTCATCAGGCCTCCGGGAAAAAAACCCGCGCCGCCCGCACGTTGAAAATCAGCCGTGCCAGTCTCTACAACAAATTGCGTGCTTATGGGATCGATTAATGTCCATCTGCCCCATATCGCTACAATCGCCAGATAAATTCGTCCAACGAAATGGACATCGTAACCTCTTGAACTATCAAGAGACGCTTTGCTTGGCTGTCTCCACTGTCCAATCAGGTGGAAATAGGCCTCAGCGATAAAAACAGGACTGATTTTGCGTCAGATCAAAGCTGCTGTTATTAAAAGTAAATTAGTCGTAGGCGCCTTCTCGTGACTTGGCATATCACTTGCGTTTGTCTGAGCCGCTGACGGAAGGCAGGGTACTAGGACCGGCCTCCGAACGACCCTGACCTGTCTTCACAGAAGGGCCTTCCGTCGGCATTTTTTACTTTCGCGTCTTTGTCTGTTTTTGTAGAGCAACGTAACCAAACGTAACCAGAAGGAGGGTTCACAGGAAAAGATGGATGATTCAAGGCCCGAATATGAATTTCAGTCAGCCGGTCGGTCGATCGGCTGTGTACGTTCACAGAAAGGAGGCCGTGTTATGAGGTTGTTGAAGTTTACCCGCGGACGACACGTCACCCGCGTGGCGGTCGGTCTGCAAGCAGTGCTTCTGGCGAGTAGCCTGGTGGCTTCGCCGAGCCTGTTCGCGGCTGGAGCGGACGCGTCGCATCAGCATCGTGCGACTCCCGTTTCCGGTCCTGTCGCCGGCGCCACCTGGCAGGAATCCCTGAAGGCCCAGACGAAAGTCGAGGAAGCCCTCGAGGGGCGTGCCGGCCGCTCCGAAGTGATCGAAATGCAGCACAATCGGCTCATGCGCAAGATGGACGAGCAGATGGCGCAGGATGCCCAGGCGCATCAGACATCCGGCTTGTTCAACGGCATGTCGTCGATGCACCAGTACATGGGGCAGGATGGGTCCAGCTTCCTGCTGATGTCGGACAACAATGTCGAACCGGTCTCGATGGCCGGCGGCAAGTGTCCGGCCGGCACCTCGACGAAGCACTATGACATCTCCATGATCAACGTCGAGATCACGCTGAACCGGTGGCAGGATTACTATCCCGGCTACATGTACGTGCTGAGCGGCAACATCGACAAGGTCCGGGCGGAAGAGGCCAGGAACAAGGCCGCGCGCGAAAAGGAAGGGTTCGATCCCGGCGCGGTGAGCACCGGCCTCCAGGGCGACATCATTCAGCCGCTGGCGATCCGGGCCAACCAGGGCGATTGCGTGAAGATCACGCTGCGCAACAAAATGGCGGACGAAGCGGGCAGCCTGCATATCCAGTCCGCCGGCATGATCGTCAGCACCACCGGGAAAGCGGCGACGACCACGAACCCGGATTCCGTCGTGGAACCCGGCAAGTCGGTGGAGATGGAATGGTACATCCGCCCCGACACGCAGGAAGGCGTGCGGCAGTTCCACTCCTACAGCCACGATCGTGAGCTGACGGTGCTGGGCCTGTTCGGCGCGTTCATCGTCGAGCCGAAGGGCTCCACCTACCTGGATCCGCTCGGCACCGGCCAGGCGACTGAAGCCAAGAGCGGCTGGCAGGTGATGATCGACAACGGGTCCGGCCCCGACTTCCGCGAGCACGTGATCTTCTATCACGAGATCGGGGACGAGGCGTTCCGGCCCTTGAACAAGAAGGGCGACTTCCTCCCGCAGCGCGATCCGCTGACCGACGCCTATCGTCCGGGCGGCCGCGCGCTGAACTACCGCAGCGAGCCCTTCGGCATCGACGAGATGCACTTGCAGCATGAGTACTTCGGATTCGAAGACGAGTCCATGGCCTACAGCGCCTATACCTTCGGCGACCCGCCGACGACGATCCCGCGCGGGTACCTGGGCGATCCGACCAAGTGGCGCATCGTGCACGGCGGATCCGAGGTGTTCCACTCCCACCATCCGCACAGCGGGTCCATCCGTTGGGTCCGTAGCCCGAGGGCGGAACCGCAAGACTTCTGGGCCGCGGCCCAGGACGGACCGATCAAGTACCCGGTCGTCCGGACCAAGTCCGATCGCGTGGACGTGGAAGTGATCGGGCCTTCTGAAGCGCTCGACCTGGAAGCCGAAGGCGGCGCGGGCCAGTCTCAGCACTTGGCCGGCGAATTCCTCTTCCATTGCCACGTGGCACATCACTATGTCGCGGGCATGTGGGGCTACGGCCGTGTGTACAACACGTTGCAGGTGGGCGCAGGCCACACCGACACGATGCCGGACATGCGGGAGTTGCCGGATCGGCTTGGCCGCATGAAGATGGGCGTGACCTCCGACAAGTTGATCGGCACGACCGTGGACTGGTTCGGGAAAAAGTTCAAGATCGTGGACCGGAAGCAGAAGACCAACTGGAAGGCCGACCCGGCCATCGTGAACATCAAGGACTGGGTCGAGATGTACCTGCCGGCCCAAGGCAAGCCGGGCCACACGGACGACGAGAAGGGCCAGATCATGTCCTACGACTCGACCGTCTGGGACTGGAAATGGGACGGCGATGTGGCCAAGGGCGAGCGGGAGAGCACGGCGAAGTATCCGAAGTATCCCGCCGCCGCCAAGTGGGATGACAGCACCAGGCCGGCGATTCTCTTTGAACCGTTGACCGGCAAGATGTCCTGGCCGCTGTTCAAGCCGCACTTCGGCAAGCGCGTGCCGTTCTCCGCGAACCACAGCGGCGCACCGTGGCTGGAACCGATCCACAACGACGAGAACGGCGAGCGGACCAGCGAGCCGGCCAAGCCGGGTGAGCAGGGCCGTTGGAGTCTCTGTCCGGACAATGCGAATCAGAAGTTCTACAACATCAAGTTCATCCGACTCCCCATCACCCTGGCCAAGAAGCAGGGGAAGGAAGCGGCGATCACGGACAAGGACGGCCTGATCTATGTGCTGGCCGAAGAAGAGAAGCTGGTCAGGGCCGACGATGATCTGAAGTACCCGCTCGTGATCCGCGCAAACGTGTACGATTGCGTGGACTCGATCCTCACCAGCGAGTGGGACGACGACGAATTCACGAACTTCCAGGCCTCGAAGATCAACATCCATCCCCACTTCTTCCAATTCGACACGGGGAACTCGGATGGCGTGATCTCGGGCTTCGAGTACGAGATGTCGGTCCGGCCCTACACCATGCACGAGAAGAAGAACAAGCATGGGTTGCCGGTGCCGATGAACTCCAAGCTCACGGAAGCGGTGAAAGCGGGCGCCAGGACCATCCACATCAAGATGGCGACCGGCGCCACGAAGTATCATCCGAACACGGAGTTGCAGGTCGGTGCGGATTGCTTGACTCCAAGCAAGGATGCCGCCACCTCGCTCAAGCGGGAAGAAAGCTGCGCGGAAATCGCCCGGATCAAGGAGATCAAGGGCGATGAGATCACGTTCTTCAAGCCGTTGAAGAACAACCACCCGGCAGGCGACATCGTCACGCCGGAGTTCGTCCGCTATCGGTGGTGGGTGGACGTGGACCTGGGCACCGTGTTCTGGCACGACCATGCGTTCGGCGCGACGACCTGGCCGCACGGCGGGTTCGGTGTGACGCTCGTGGAGCCCTTTGGGTCGACCTACCATGATCCCAAGAACGGCAAGTTGGTGTGGAGCGGTCCGATCGCGGACATCCACAGCACCGAACCGATCGGCTACGGGGTCACCGGCTCCTTCCGCGAGCTGATGGTCTCGATCCACGACACGGTGCCGCATACGGTGAACACCGTGTCGGCCGGCAACCCTCCGGGCCAACCGATCGAGGTGGCGCTGGAAGCCGGCAAGACTGTCTCGTTCCAGATGCCGGACAAGATCCTGGCCTCGCCGAATCCGTACATCAACGGCGGGACGCACACGACGGGCAGCGGCCTGAACTTCCGGGCTGAACCCTTCGCGCAACGGCTGGCGAACAATCCGGACACCTCGGTGCTGTTCAGCAGCGCCATCCACGGGGACCCGGACACGCCGCTGTTGCGGGCCTACACCGGCGACACGGTCGTGTTCCGGCTGTTGCATCAGTTGATGAATGAATCGCACGTCTGGACGATCGCCGGTCATACCTTCCTGACCGAGCGGTACGCCGGGGATGCCAATCGGAAGTACTCGATCCACGTCGGGATCGCCGAGCGGTACGACCTAGTGACCAAGGCGGGCGGTTTCCAAGGCATGCCGGGGGACTACATCCACTTCAACGGCCGGAGTTCGCACTTCGCCGAAGGTGGATGGGGGATCTTCCGGGTGCTCGGCAAGGAAGTCGCCGACCTGCAGAAGCTGCCGTCCGGGACCCGCCCCGGCGACATCCCGGCGACACCCTCCTCCGCCTGCCCGGCCGACGCGCCGGTGAAGACCTTCAACGTGGTGGCGCTGGACCGCCCGTTGAAACTGAACCCGAAGGCGCCGGACACGATCGAGGTGGACTTCGAGCGGAAGATCGAGATGACGGTCCCGGAGGGCAAGATCTTCGCCCTTGAAGGGGAAGCGACGAAGGTCGGGGGGACGGTGATGCCGAGCCCGCTGACGCTGCGCGTGAACCTCGGGGACTGCGTCAAGGTCAATCTGAAGAACAAGATGGCCAAAAGCCGGGCGTCCTTCTTCGCGCCGGGCCTGGCCTTCGATCCGAAGGACTCGATGGGTCTGAACGTCGGCAACAACGGCGGCGATCAGACCGTGGCCCCGGGCCAGAGCCGCACTTACACCTACTACGCGCATCCTGCCAACAAGGAGACGACGTCGCTGGTGTGGGACGGCGGCAACATCGTGGTCAACCCGCGCAACGGGCTCTATGGGGCGATCGTCGTCGGGCCTCGCGGATCGCAGTACCGCGATCCGGTGACCGGCGAGGACCTCTCGCAGAAGAACGCCTGGCGCGCGGACGTGATCGTGGACCGGAGCCTGTCGGAGAATGCCGGCAAGGCCAACTACCGGGATGTGGCCCTCTTCTTCCAGGACGAGGACAACATCATCGGAACGGCGTTCATGCCCTACGTCCAGAACGTGGCGGGACTGACGTCGGTGAACTACCGCTCGGAACCCTACAAGTTCCGTGAGGAACAGGGCTGCTCGCTGAGCAAAGTGTTCATGCCCTGCAAAGTGGACGCCCCGGAAGATCCCGTGACGCCGCTCATCGAGGCGCATACGGGTGACGCAGTCCGGATCCACGTGATCGGCGCCAACAACGAGCAGAACGGCATGTTCTCGGTGGAAGGCCATGAGTGGCCCATCGAGCCCTACATGCCGGGCGCCGACATGATCAGCGTGGTGGAGTACTCCGGGTCCGAGACCCTGGATGTCTTCCTGCGCGGCGGCGCGGGCGGGCCGGCCCGGTTGGTCGGCGACTACATCTGGTCCAACCAGCGGCTGCCCTACACGCAGTCCGGACAGTGGGGCTACTTCCGGGTGCTGCCGGCGCGGGCGGGCCGGCCCGGTTGGTCGGCGACTACATCTGGTCCAACCAGCGGCTGCCCTACACGCAGTCCGGACAGTGGGGCTACTTCCGGGTGCTGCCCAGCGGCGATCAGCGGATTCTTCCGCTGTCGAGCGGCGCAGGGGCTCCCAAGAGCGCGGAGGCTCAGCCGAGCCAGCCTGGAGTCGCACAGGCGATTCCGACCGCGATGAAGTAGTGGCGCTGGCATAGTATGCCGCAGGGGGGCAGCGTCGGTTGTTCAATCGGCGCTGCCCCCTGTGTTTTATAAGGAAATACGCGTGGCACAAGAACGCTTCGCCCCCTTTTGATCGAAGAGGGCGGTTCAAGTCAGCTTGGTATGGAGGCAGGCAATGAATCGATTCACGCGAGCCACAGCTGTTTTGCTCCTGGCGCTGGTCCTGTGGCTCATGGCCGGGCAACAGGTAGGCGCCTATGAAGAAGTGACGGTGACCGACGGAGGCACCATTTCCGGGGCCGTGAGCTTGGTCGGCCAGGTGCCGAAACCGAAGGGCTACAACCTGACCACACTACCCGACCCGCTCTATTGCGGACGGATTTCCGATGGACAGGGCT
>JACQCB010000082.1 GCA_016201805.1 Nitrospirota bacterium
AGTCCATCTCGGCCAGGATGACCTGCCTCTGGCTGTGGCCAGGAGGATTCTGGGTCCGGAGAAAATCATCGGCCTGTCGACTCATTGCGAGGCCGACGTGATCGGTGCGACGGCAGAGGGGGCGGACTATATCGGATTCGGACCGATCTTCACGACCGGCAGCAAACCCGACCACGAACCGATCGCCGGCATCGAGGGCCTGCGTCGCATTCGCCCTCTGACACACCTGCCGGTCTTTGCCATCGGTGGCCTAACCGCCGATCGTGTGCAGGCCGTAATGCAAGCCGGCGCCAACGGAGTCGCCGTCATCTCCGCAATCGTCGGAGCCCCGGATGTTGCCGCAGCAGCCCGTGCCATCATGGCCCGATTGCCCTGAGCAGACCAGCCAGTTCATGCATGACCGGATCCTCAGCGATGCGGCCGACCCCTTGCTCCCACTCATGCTCAAGCGCCGCCTCGTATCGGAGGGGGCCAAGAACCGGGATGTCGAGCCGTTCACGCAGGATTGCGATAGTGGAATCTCGTTGCAGACGATCGTGAACCGACGAACCGCCTCCGGCAGGCTGGTTCAGTACGATCCCGAGAATTGAAACCCCTCGCTGGCGCAACGCTTCGACCGTGAGCAAGGCATGATTGACGCCGCCGAGCGCAGGACGGCCGACGATCAACACAGGCAACCCAAGCGCGACGATAAGGTCCCTCACGTCGAACCGGTCAGCAATCGGCACCATCACGCCTCCGACTCCCTCGACTCCCTCAACGAGCAGACATTCATGCCGGGCCGCAAGAGTCTTGAAGGCATCCACCATACGACCCATTTGGATCGTCACGCCGGCTCGCCTGGCAGCAGCAAGCGGCGCCAAGGGAAGGGGGAGCCAATAGGGGCTGACGAGATCGATCGGATCATGGTTGTCGATGCTGGATTGCAAACGCGCAACATCGGACAGGGTGGCGCTGCCGGGATCATAGCCGGTTTCAATGGGCTTCATCACGCCAACCGAAATGCCATGCTGTCTGAGACAGTGCGCAAGAGCGGCCGTCACCACGGTTTTTCCGACACCGGTGTCGGTCCCTGTGACAAAGCACCCGCAGTATCGTTCAGTTTTGAATTTTGAATTTTGAATTTTGAATTCAGAACTCATAACTAAGCACTGGTAACTCAAAACCGTACTTTAGAGGATGCGACTGTCCAAATTCCAGACCTGCCCTGAAGTACCTTGTAGCAGAGCCAGATGATGCACCGAACGGGCAACGGACTCCACGTCAACGAAACGCCCCAGCACATGACCGCTTGAGGCTGCGTCTTCCGGCATCGACGCCTCAGACAGTTCGGTTCTTTGCCAACCAGGGCAAATGGCATTCACGCTGACATGGCGACCGCCCCATTCCCTGGCGGCGGTCTTGACTAACCCGAGCAGGCCGGCCTTGGCAGCGGCATAGGCGGACTGGCCGGCATGGCCTTGGAGACCGGCAAAGGACGTCACGACGACCACTGAACCGGCGCGCTGCTTCCACATGACGGCGCCGATCGCCTGAAGGCAATGAAACGTGCCAGTGAGATTCGTCTCGATCACAGCCGCCCATCGTTCCGGGCTGAGCCGAAGCACCAGCCCGCTCATGGCCTCCCCGGCGTTACACACCGCGACATCCAGATGTCCCCACCGGGCCGTCAGGTCTCTCGCCATGGTCTGCACCTGCAACGCGTCACGCACATCGGCGCGGCAGAGCACGGCCTCTCCGCCGCAATCCTTGACGAGAGACGCGGTGCGTTCGGCCTCCGCCAGACGCTCTCGATAGTGCACCCCCACGCGCCAACCGGCCCGCCCGAACTCCAGGCAGATGGCACGGCCGATACCGCGAGAGCCGCCTGTCACCAGGACCATAGGCGGACCGGCCGTTTGCTGAGTACGCGCGGACTGGACCTTCGACAAGACCGGTTTGGACATGCCCCCTCGCTGGCGCATTATCACGAATTCTTCGTGGGAAAGACAAGCCGGCGACGCAGACCTGGCCAGCGCCCTATGACCTTGCCGGTCTCGAAGAACTTATGTTACGGTGCGCCACATCCATCAGCAGGGAGAGGCTATGCGGAAACGTCTGACCGGGCTGGGCATCCGATTCTTAGCGGGACTGTGCGCATTAGTAGGGGGACTGCCCGGCGATACGCCCGTCTTCGCCGATCCACTCACCGAGACTCTGGCCCATGTCGAAGAATACTTTCCCGACGTGCAGGGAAACCGGTGGCGCTATCGCGGCCAGGTCGTCGAAAGTCCCCTTCAGAAAATCACGGGGAACGGCTTTGTGAATGTCTCAACCGTGCAGGGCACGGAAACGTTGAAGGGCGTGACGGTAAAAGTTTTCCATGATACGAACCCGGGCAATCATGGTCCCTCCGACAGCTATTATCGCCGAGATGCCGCCGGCATCGTCTACTATGGGTCCCAGCCGGGAACGCCGCTTGAGAAGCAACTGGTGCCCTATCAGATCGTTCGCTTTCCCCTGATCCTGCCCTCGTCGTTCCAGCAGTTGAATCGTACGGGCCTGACCCTCGGCACGGACCTGGATGGAGATGAGAAGGACGAACAAGCGGATGTGGAGGCTACGGTCACGGTGATCGGTAAGGAACACGTGCAGGTCCCGGCCGGCACGTACCGGGATGCCGTCCGGATCGAGGCACGGATGACGATGCGGATTCGGCTCACGAGCGCTAACCAGACGGTGCTCGGCACGGATGTCATGACGGCCTGGTTCGCCAGAGGCGTGGGGCTCGTCAAATACATCGAGCGGCAAGAGCTGCCTCCGATCAAATCGGATCGGGGACTGATCACCGAGATCACCGAAGAATTAGAAGAAGTCGAGATCAGATAGCCGCCGGCCTCACTCGGCCGGCGCAAATCCGTGGCGAAGCGTGTTCTCGCTAATCGCACGCCTCACCATGAATTGGCTCAGGTAGTCGTCCCCTCCGGCCTTCGTGCCGAGCCCGGACAGGCGATGCCCGCCGAACGGCTGCCGGCCGACCAAGGCTCCGGTGATGGGACGATTGATGTAGAGATTCCCCACGTCGAACCCGTTTCGTGCCGCCAGGATGTTGAAGGGGCTTCGCGAATAGACCCCCCCGGTCAGGGCATAGCTCGAATCATTCGCCAGACTGAGCGCCTCGGTGAAATCCCGTGCCCGCATCACAGCCACGATCGGCCCGAAGATCTCGTCCTGTGCCAACCGGTGCTGGGGCTCAATCTCGGCAAAGACGGCCGGCCCCACGAAGTACCCGTCGCCTTCGACCTTCCGCTCCAGCACGAGACGCCCTTCCTGCTTGCCGATCTCGATGTACCTCCGCGCCTTCTCCCGTGCCCGTTCATCGATCATCGGTCCCATTTGAGCCCCCGGCTCTTCTGGATTGTCGATCCGAAGGCTCGACACGGCATCTGCCAAGCGCTGGAGGAAAAGGTCATAGACCGCCTCATGGACGATGACCCTCGAGCAAGCAGAGCATTTCTGCCCTTGATAGCCGGTGAAAGAAATCACCACCCCCGTCACCGCCTCATCCAGGTCTGCGGTCTCATCGACGATGATGGCGTTTTTCCCTCCCATCTCCGCAATCACGTGTTTCACCCTGCGTTGGCCCGGCTCCACCCGAGAGGCTTGCGAAAGAATTTGCAGCCCGACATCTTTCGAGCCGGTGAACGCCACCATCGCGACTTCCGGCTGTGCCACTAAGGCTTGTCCAAGGTCTGATCCGCCCGGCATGCAGTGCAGCACTCCCTCCGGAAGCCCCGCGTCTGACAGCAGCTCCGCTAAACAATGCCCCAGAACCGGCGACCGTTCCGAAGGCTTAAAGAGCACGACATTCCCGGCCACCAATGCGGCGGATACCATCCCGGCAGGAATCGCGAGGGGGAAATTCCATGGCGCAATGACCGTGACCAGCCCTCGCGGGGCCACCATCAAGTGATTGAGTTCACCCAGTTCGTGTCCCAGCTTGATCGGTTGGCCAAGCCGGCGCATACCGCGAGCATAAAATTCAAAAAAGTCGATCGCCTCCGCCACATCCGCATCCGCTTCTCGCCAGGATTTCCCCGTTTCAAAAATCTCCCATGCCGCCAGCTCGAACCGGCGACGACGCATGGCCGTTGCTGCCTTGA
>JACQCB010000083.1 GCA_016201805.1 Nitrospirota bacterium
CAGCCACGGGTTCATGGGTGAATACCGCAGTTCCAGCTTTTCCGTCTCCGTTTCGCCGATTGCCACCGAGCCGGACACCGGCGGCATGCAGCGGGATTCCTGGTATGCCATCCAGCGCAAGTTTGGGCGTCTGGCCAGTCCGGAGTCGGTCGGGCAGGAGGCGGCGCGGCGCACGTTGCGTCGCCTGGGGGCGAGGAAAATTTCCACCACCAGGGCGCCGGTGATTTTCGACCAGGAGACGGCGGACAGCCTCCTCGGGCATCTCTGCGGGGCGGTCTCCGGCTATGCGTTGTACAAGGGCACGTCCTTTCTGATCGGGCAACTCGGCAAGCCGTTGGCGCCGGCCTGGGTGACGATCTATGATGACGGCCGCATGGTCGGCGGCTTGGGGTCGCGGCCCTTTGACGGGGAAGGGCTGGCGACGGGAAAGACCACGGTGGTCGAGCGGGGCCTGCTGACCAGTTACTTGCTGGACACGTATTCGGGACGAAAGCTGGGTCTGCCCTCGACCGGCAATGCATCCCGCAGCGTGGGTGAGGGTCCCTCGGTGGGGCCGACCAATTTTTATTTGGCGCCAGGCTCGTCCACTCCCGCTGAGATCATCCGATCCGTCCGCCAAGGGCTCTATGTCACCGAGTTGATCGGCTTCGGTGTGAACATGGTGACGGGCGATTATTCGCGCGGGGCTGCCGGGTTTTGGATTGAGAACGGCGAGTTGGCCTATCCCGTGGAGGAAATCACGATTGCCGGCAATCTGAAACAGATGTTCGCCGATATCGAGGTGGTGGGCACCGATCTGGAGTTCCGCGGGCGCATCGCCAGTCCCACGGTCAAAATCCGTGAGATGACGATTGCGGGAAACTAAGACGGTAAGGAGAGGACACGCTATGCGATGCGCATGGTTCTCGGTTCTTCTGGCGATGGTGGTGGTGCTTCCTGCCGTAAGCTTCGCAGCCGACTTTCGGCTGACCAGTCCCACGATCAAGGACCAAGGCACCATCGGCAATGAGCACGTCTACAACGGGTTCGGATGCAGCGGCGGCAATGTGTCGCCGGAACTGCGATGGGAGCAGGCGCCCAAGGAGACCAAAAGTTTCGCCGTGACGGTCTATGATCCTGATGCGCCGACCGGAAGCGGCTGGTGGCACTGGATCATCTTCAACATTCCTCCAAGCGTCACCTCGCTGCAAGCGGGCGCTGGCAAGCCGGACGGCGGGGGCGCGCCCCAAGGCAGCATACAGAGCATGACCGATTTCGGTCAGTCAGGCTACGGCGGCCCTTGCCCTCCGCCGGGCGATAAACCCCATCGGTATGTCTTCACCGTGTACGCGCTGAAAGTGGATCGGCTTCCTTTAAAGAAGGAGGCGTCGGGCGCGATGGCGGGCTTCTATCTGAATCAGAATGCGTTGGGGAAGGCGTCCCTCACGGCCAAGTACGGCCGGTGAGACTTTCGGACTTTGCGACGTGGCCATCAGGGAGTGTCCATGCCATTGAACGTTGAAGACGGCCGGCGTATGTTGCAGCTCATCACGTCTCGCTATGACCAGCGGGAGTGGCGGAAAAAGATCGAAAAGACCCTGAGCCTTCCGGCGACGGGCGTGAGCGATAACGTCCAGCGCGCAATCTTTCTCTACCTGAAGCACGGGCTCAAGGCCTACAAGTCCCGACGGTCAAGGAGGACGTGGCGAGCCTCGGGGTGGACCCAGGCCAGGCCGTGGATACGGCCTGGTGGGATGAGATGCTGGTGGCGTGGTTTGAAGAGCCGGAAGCCGAAGCAATAGAAGCCGAAGGGGCCGAAGAGCCTCAACCCGCCGCAGACAGCAAGGGGCAATCAACCGAGGCCTGAGCGGCCAGCGGTTCGTTCCCTCTCGCTATGTGAGTTGTCCCACCTCGCCACCCGGAGGATATGTTCGATTCCTTCACGAGCCAAACAGATCCATCTGCGCCGGTTGGCATTCGGCGGATGTTGCAGACGCGGAGGGTTGGGCCGGCTGGCCAGGTGGCGCGGGGGTGTTCAATTGGTCGAGGTAGGCCTTCAGCTTCCGGAAATCCTCATGCAACGGTTCCCTGAGGTTGCCTTGGTGTAGAGCGGCGGCCGGGTGCAGCAGCGGAAAGACGACGAAGTCCTTCAGACGGATCGCCTGGCCGCGTATTTTCGTGATCCCCACCTTCTTTTCCAGGATGGTCTGCGTGGCCCAGTTGCCGAGCGTGCAGACCAGCTTCGGTTTGATCAGGTCGATTTGCTGCAGAAGAAATGGCTTGCAGGTCTCCACTTCATCCGGCTCCGGATCCCGGTTGTCAGGCGGCCGGCATTTGATCACATTGGCGATGTAGATTTCGGCCCGTGAGAGACCGGCCGACTGGAGCAAGTCGTTCAGCAGCTTGCCGGCCGCGCCGACGAAGGGTTCCCCCTGTCGGTCCTCGTGAAAGCCGGGGGCTTCGCCGACGAACATGACGGCGGCCTTGGGATTGCCTGTGCCGAAGACAACTCGCGATCGGCCCAGACCGGACAATTTGCAGCGCTGACAGCCGTGAAGCGATTCGCCCAGTTCCTGGAGCGTCATGGAAGTGCTCGATATGGTGATGATCTGCGAATCAGCACCGCATCTTAGTCGCCGGTCGAAAACTTGTCAACGACGAAGGAAGAGGGAGAGGGCCGTTAGAAACTCGTTTCGATGTTGCTCGGCTCCGTCGTGCCTCCATCGATGCGCCAGCTCAGTGGACGGAATTCCACTCGCTCCGGGCCCCTGGGTTGGCCGGGTGTCATCTTCGGATGCGGGCGTTCCTCCAGTGTGACGGTGAGGAGGCGGTAGGCTCCGTCACGCTTGATCTTCAGGTCGATTGTTTGCCCGACCTTCAGACTTTTGAACACGGTGACATATTGCTCGGGCGACTTGACCTCGAACCCGTTCACCGCGACGAGGATGTCCCCGCCCAAGATCCACGGGTCCCCGTTGACGGCGACGTTCAACTCTCCGCCCCTCAGGCCGATCTTTTCTGCGGGGCTGCCTGTGGCGACGCCTGCCACCAGCAATCCCTTGGACATCGGCAGTGCGAACAAATTGATGATGTCGTCGGAGAGGAGCCTGCCTGTGATGCCGAGCCACGGTCGGATGACGCGGCCTTGGGCCCGCAGCTCGGCCATGACCGATTTGGCGGCGTTGATCGGGATTGCGAACCCGATGTTCTGCGCGCCGGCCAGGAGCGCGGTGTTGATGCCGATGACGCGCCCCTCCGTGTCCACCAAGGGCCCGCCGCTGTTGCCGGGGTTGATGGCGGCGCTGGTCTGGATCACCCGGTCCTGGATCAGCGTGGCGGTTTCCGGTGTGGACCCGAAGCCGCTGATGACGCCGGTGGTGAGGGCATAGCCCAAGCCGAACGGGTGTCCGATCGCCAGGACCTTTTGGCCGACTTCGATCTGGTCCGAATTGCCCAGGGCAGCGGTGGCGTGGCGACCGGGGGGGAGAACGACGTGCAACAACGCCAGATCCGTGATCGGATCGCTGCCGACGATCTCCGCGGGTAAGCGCGCGCCTTCGTACAGCGTGACGAAAACTTTCGTGGCGCCTTCCACGACGTGGGCATTCGTCACAATCAGGCCCTGCTCGTCCAGTAACAGGCCCGAGCCGATGGCGTTGGTTCCGCCCGTGATCGTCTGCCCGGCCGTCTGATTGCCGCCGAGGTTGGCCGAGGTGATGAAGACGGTGGCGGGCGCCACTTTCTTGTAGGCCCGGACGGTGTTTTCTTGCTCCGTGTCTTTGGGCGAGGCGGCAGCCTGGGCCATGCCGGCCGGTCCGATCATCGCCCACAGGGTCAGGCCGAGTGCGAGTCGGTGGAACTGGTTCGATAGGGGTCTTGTCATGGCGCGTGGCGTTCCTGTCGTGTCGGCGCGAGGCTGCCTCATGCGTTATCGTCCTGATGAGGCCGGGACTTGAGGAAAATGTCTGGCGAGGCCGGAGGATCGGGCGGAATCAGCGATTGTGCGGCAAGGGGCTGCGCTAGGGGGTGCCCGTCTGCTTGGCCTGAATCGCCTTGGCGCAGAGGGTTCCGCTCAGGATGGCGCTTTCCAGCGTGGCAGGAAGGCCGGTATCGGTCCAATCTCCGGCCAGGAATAAGTTGGGAAAGGGGCTTTGCTGGAGCGGCCGCAATGCAGCCGTTCCTGCTCCAGTCGACAGGAAGGCATGAGGCTGTCTGACGATCCGATAGTCCTTGGCTCCGGCGACACCGGCCGAGGGGAACGCGGTGACGACTTCTTTCAGGGCCAATTCGAGCAGTTCTTGATCGGGGCGAGCCAGCAAATCCGGTCTGCCGGTGGCGGTGAGCGAGACACGGGTCTGCCGGTCTGCCGATTCTCCTTCGGCCCGGCAGACGAGCCAATGAAAGGGGCGTTCCGCCAGCAGCAACACGTGGGGAGCCGGCACCGGCTGGTTCAGCCAGAGGTGGACCGTCAGTGCAGGTGTGTCGGTCAGCTTGGTGAGATGTTGAAAGTAGGCAAAGCGGGTCAAGGCTCGTTCCGGCAGGAGCGGGGTCAGGTGCCGGTGCGGAAGCGCCGCCACGTACCAATCCGCCGTGAGCATGCCTCCTGACCGGAGTTGTACGCCGGTGATACGGTGGGCATCGAAGCGGAGGTGCTCCACCGCCGTGTCCAGCCTCAGGAGGACTCCTGCTTGCAAGAGTTTCTCGTGGGCCGGTTCCAGAAAGAGCGGGCGGAGATCGCAGTCTGGTATTGCCAGGCCGGCATGGCGGCGGGCCGTCAGAAAGCACCGGGTCAAGGTGGCGATCAGGATGGCCGCCGAGATGTTCGTGAGGCCGTTGCCGACCAGAAAGTGCGCCAGCGGATTCCAGACGTGATTGGCGGCGTCTGTCGATTGACCGCTCTCGGTCAGCCATGCGGCGGCAGTGCGGTGTTCTAAATCGGCTGGCAGCGGGGGATCGCCTTCCCAGGTCCGTTCAAGCAACATGAGCAGATGCCATCGATCGCGACGCGACAGCCCGTGAAAGAACGCGAGCCCCAGGATCGTGTGAAATGGCGCCGGCAGCAGGGGGCGGGGCCATCGGACCCTGCGGGCTGTTCCCGATGCGCCACTGTCCGGCAGGCGAAATTCGAGGCGCAAACGGTTCGAGAACGAAACGTGCGATGCCGTCCCCAAGGTCTGAAGCAACGAAAGGGTGGCCTGCTGGTAGCCCAGAACGACGACGGGAAGGGTTTCGGTGTCGGATTGCAGGAGCCGGCCCCCCAGCTCGCTGCCCTGGTCCACGAGCGTCACGGCATAGCCCTGCGCGCTCAGCCGTAGGGCGGCGGTCAGCCCGGCAAGGCCTCCCCCGATGATGAGGACCTGACGCTTCATGAACGGTGCACCGGCTTTCAGTCTCCGCGAGGACAGGACGGCAGCAGGGATCGAAGCCAGACTCCGGTTGCGATCGCCATGCGATAGGGGGGAGCCAAGCTGATGCGGGGGCCGAAGACCCGGTAGTCGGACGTTTCGATGCGGTCCAGGATGCGTCGGTAGATGCCGCGCATGATTTCGGCCACGGTCAGGGCGCGGCGGTCGGCGGGTGGCAGCCGCTCCGCGGCACTCCGTGCCTTGGCGTAGAACTCGCGGGCTCGCGCCGATTCGAACTGCATCAGATCGAGAAAACGCGGCGAATAGGTCCCCGTCAGGAGATCTTCTTCATGGTAGCCGAAACGGGCGAGGTCTTCCTGCGGCAGATAGACCCGCCCGCGCTCCGCGTCCGATCTCAGATCCCGCAGAATGTTGGTCAACTGGAATGCGAGGCCCAGATTGACGGCGTACTCCTTCGCCAGCAGGGACCGGGTGCCGAAGACTTTCAGGCAGATGAGGCCCACGATTGAGGCGACCCGGTAACAATAGAGGTAGAGTTCGTCGAAGGTCGCATAGCGGGCGGTCGTGAGGTCCATCTCCACGCCCGCGATGAGTTCGGCAAAGTACTCCTGCGGGATGGCCAGGCGCCGCGCATGTTCGGCCAAGCTGATCGTGACGGGGTGGGTCGGCGACCCGCCGTAGGCGGCGGCCAGTTCTTCCCGCCACCGCTGGAGCGCCTCGCGCGGATCGCTGCCGGGCGGGGCGTCGTCCACGGCGCTGTCCACCTCGCGGCAGAAGGCGTAAACGGTGTACATGGCGGCGCGGCGCGCGTGCGGCAGGAACAGAAAGGAGTAGTAAAAGTTGCTTCCGCTCTGTTTGGTCACGGCTTCGCAGTAGGCTTGTGCTTCAGTTGGCGTCATGGTCATGAGGCACGGTGATTGCCGGAGGGCATGTGTTCCACTCCCGGCGGCAAGGTGGCGCCAAACAGCGAGGGGTGGCAGAGCGCTGCCAACATGGCCACTCCTTCCACGAGGCGCGGGCCGGGCCGGCTGAAGTAGGAAGAAGCGTCTACGGCAAAGACGCGGCCGTTCCGCACCGCCGGGATCGTTGCCCAACCGGGCCACCGGGATGGAACCGCCAGGCGGTCCAGCTCGCAAAGGGCCTTGGCCGCAGAGAATCCACAGGGCATCATCACCAAGACGTCCGGCGCAGCGGCGAGGACCTGTTCCCAGGCGATGTGCTTGGACGGGGCGCTGCCGGTTCCGATCGGGTCCAGACCCCCGGCCCAGGCCACCATCTCCGGAACCCAGTGGCCGGCTGCGTAGAGCGGATCCAGCCATTCGAGGCAGACGACCGTCGGCCGTTCCTGCGCCGTGGCGACCCGCTCGTGGATGGACTGTAGTCGCGCGCGCAGCGTCGTCGCCAGCGTGAGGGCTTCCGGCTCTCGTCCCGTCGCGCCGCCGATCCGCTCGACGTCGGCCAGAACGTCATCCAGACCGGTGGGGTTCAGCGTCAAGAGTCGCGGCTCTTTAGGGAGGGCGGCGATGGCGCGCTGCAATTGGCTTGGCGTGATGGCGCACACCTGACACAAGTCCTGGGTGATGACCAGATCCGGCTGCGCGCGACTGAAGAGGGACTCGTCGAGGGCGTAGAGGCGGTCGCCGTTTTCCAGCGTCTCGCGTACGCGGCGGTCGATCTCGCGACTGGTCGCCTGAGCGGTATCGATGGCGGCCCGTACCAGGACCGGCTTGTGCCGTATTTCCTGGGGGTAGTCGCATTCGTGACTGATGCCGACCAAGTCGTCGGCCAGCCCCAGCGCCGCCACGATTTCCGTGGCGCCAGGCAACAGGGAGCAGATTCTCATCGGGCCGATCCTTCACGGATCCGGGTCGTGTTCCAGAGCCGGTCCGCCAATTCCGCGAGGCGGACATCTGCGAGCGACCCGGTGACAGCGTCAGCTTCGTGGAGGTCTTGCCGCGTATGCGTGTTGGCCACGGCCAGGACCTTCATGCCGGCGGCACGGGCTGCGCAGATGCCGGGGATCGAGTCTTCGATGACCAGGCAATCACCCGCTGCGAGGGCCGGTTGGCCAGTGGCGGCCTGCCGGTTGAGCGCGGTCAGCGCATGCAAAAACCCCTCCGGGTCAGGTTTCCCACGCGAGACGTCTTCCGAGCTGGTAATGTGTTCGAATGCCTTCCGGATGCCGGCCTGATCGAGGATGAACTCGATCTCGTGCCGGAGCGCCCCGGATGCGATCGCCAGGCGGTACCGCCCGGCTGCGTCGCGGACCAGTTCGCGCACGCCGGGAAAAATCACGAGATGTTGCTTGATGTGATCGAGGTAGGCGCGTGCCTTGCGGTCGATCAGATCGTCGATGAGGGCTTTCGGGGCCGGCCGGTCATGCGCGGCGAGGACGGCTGCGAAACAGCCTTTGTCGTCGTAGCCCAGATACTTGGCGTAGTAGTCGGACTCCGTCAGCGGCAGTCCGATCTCGCCCAGCACCCGGCGAAACATGGCGAAGTGAATCGGCTCGTTGTCCGCCACCACGCCGTCGAAATCGAAAATGATCGCCTGGAGCATCCTTGTGTCTCTCGAATCGAAACGACCGCGGCATTATAGCACAGGCCCTATGCGTAGATGCCACTGAGAGGGCTCTGCCAGGCGATGAAGGACGGGCTGAACGACGTTGAGCAGGGTTGCAGGGTTGACGGAGCGAGGATGCCGTTAGGGTGTGGCGGCCCGAAGTTGTTGCTCGCCGATCCAGCCGACGGTGCCTTGCTGCGTGCGGACCGCATAGACCCAGGCATTGTTCCGGAGTTCCCCGTCCATAACGGTCAGGGTGTCGCTGGGGCTGACCATCGGGCCAGGTTTGTTTTTTTCCGGGGTGCTGCTCAGCGCGACGGCGGCGGCCGGCAGCGTCGGATCGGGAACGACCGAGACGAGCTGTCCCTCGCTGAACAACGGGGCCAGCGAGTTGGGTAGAGGAGAGGGCCGGGTAGCGGCGGGAGATGTCTCCGATGTCGGGGGTTGCAATGCCGTGGACGGGAAAGGCCCCATCGGGGCTGCCGTCGTAGGTTGCGGCATAGGGGAGGGGCCAGGCGCTGTTGCAACAGGCGGCATGGAGGGCTCTGCCGGTGCCGGCGCAGGAGTCAGCTTGGCAACTTGCGCGTTCGGTGATCCCGCCGTCGCAGGGGGCGCAGCAGGGGCTGCGGGCGCCGCCGGTGTCCGGGTTGCGTCCTGCCCCAGCATGTCCATGAGCGAGCCCGGTTCCATGGCCAGATAGGCGCCGGCTGCGACAAGGACCGCGAGGAGCGCTAGCACCAGGGGGCGTCGCGAGGAAGATTTTTCAGGTTCTTCGGGATTTTCCAAGGAAGGTTGTTCCGAGGAAGCGCCCAAGGGAGAGGGCTTGTCCGAATCGCCGAGATCGTCCAGGTCCAGGTCCGGTTCTGGTTCGCGAGCGAAGAAAATGTTCCAAGCAGGGAGACTGCTTGCCGCTACGGGGAAACCGGGCTGTCTGAACATCGAACCCCCTCCTTGAGGTCTGCGCACGCAGGTCACCTACTGCAGATGTAAATACCATCGTCGAGTAATCCTGTCAAACGTTGGGCTGAAATTGCCGGTGTGGGATGAAGGGAAAAATCAGGCGATGGTGAGGCCGGCGTAGCCGACGACGCGGGCACGGTCGCCGCTGATGTCGCCGGATGTGGCGTAGCGCACCAACGTTCCGGCGGCGGCTCCCAAGGCGCGGGCTGCGTGGAGGACGGTCACGGTCGCCGCGAAGCCGCACATGGTGATCCGATGTTGGCGGACCGCTGTGCTCAAGGCCTGCGGATCCAGGTGTTCGATGGCCGTGATGGCGTGGCGGTCCTTCGTCCGGACGATCTGATCAGGCTCATAATGGGTCATGTCGGTGCTGGCGACCAGGAGCGGCCGGACGGCGCCGGCGTAAGAGGCCGAGCGATCCAGGATGATCCGGGCCAGGCATTCGCCGAGTTCGCGGCAGATTTCCAGAGGGACATGTCCGAGCACGATCGGCACGATCCGGACGTCGTTGCGGGCCTGCCGCAGGAACGGCAGCTGGACCTCGATGCAATGCTCATATTGGTGGGCGGAGGTATCCGCTTTCGCCTGCACGCAATGCACAAGGATGGCATCCGTCACCTCACGGTCCACCGGCAGGGATCCTCCGGGGATCAGCCACGAGCCATGCGGATACACGGATACCGGCGGTCCCATGCCGGTATGATTGGGGCCGATCAGAATCACGGTATCGGGCATGGTCACCCGGGCATAGACGGCCCCTGCGACGTGGCCGGAGTACATCAGTCCGGCATGGGGGCTGACGACGGCGATGATTGAATGAGGGACGACCGTGCCGGTGGTGTACTGCGCCACCTCGGCCGCGAGGGCCTCAGGCGAAGCGTTGTAGAACTGACCGGCGACGGCGGGTTGTCTGATCATGGCTTCTCAAGGAGGCTATAGGCAATAGGCGATGGGTAATAGAGAAGACTCAACGACAGGAGCCTGCGAAATCTTTCGCTCGTTCGACTCAGTTATTTCTATAGCCTCTCGCCTATAGCCTATTGCCTTCGTCAGCAGTACTGCACGTTGGCGCAGGACAGCACTTGCTTCTCGCGGCTGCCGGTTCGGAAGACGGTAATTCCCTTGCAGCCGAGGCGATAGGCCAGCCGGAAGGCCGAGGCGACGTCGGCTTGGGTGGCGTTGTGCGGCAGGTTGATGGTTTTGGACACGCCGCTGTCGCTGTATTTTTGAAAGGCCGCCTGCATGCGGACGTGGTGTTCCGGCGTCACATCGTGGGCGGTGACGAAGAGGCGGCGCAATCCCCAGGGAATCTCCGAGAGGTGCTGAATGGATTCGTTGGCGGCGATGCGGGCGAGCAGCCGCTTGGAATAGATGCCGGCGGCGCGGGCTTGTCGGAGGAAGGCCGGGTGGATGGTGACCAGATGGACGTCCTCCATGACCGTTCTGGCAAAACTGACGCCGTACAGCGGCTCGATGCCGGGGGAACAGTCGGCGATGATGCTGAGCGTGCCCGTCGGCGCGACCGTGGTCACGGTGGCGTTGCGGAGGCGGCGATCCTCGGATTCCAGGCGGCTGCCCTTGAAGTATGGGAAGAGCCCCCGTTCGCGGGCCAGGCCCGCCGAGGCGGCGCGGCCCTGTTCACAGAGGAAGCGCATCACCCCTTCGCCCGTGGTCAAGGCCTCCTCGCTGTCATAGGGGATGCTCAGTGCGATCAGCAGGTCGGCAAAGCCCATCACGCCCAAGCCGATTTTTCGATTACCTTTTGTGATCGTTTCGATTTCCGGCAGCGGGTAGCGATTCATGTCGATTACGTTGTCGAGAAAGCGCACGGCGTGGGGGATGGTTTCGGCCAGGCGGTCGAAGTCGATTCGGGGGCGCGTGGCCGGGCCGGTGACGAAGCGGGCCAGGTTGAGAGACCCGAGCGTGCAGGATTCGTAGGGGAGCAGCGGCTGTTCGCCGCAGGGATTCGTCGCCTCGATGCGGCCGACGTGCGGGGTGGGATTGGTCGCATTGATCGTGTCCAGGAAGACCACGCCAGGCTCCCCCGAGTGCCACGCCGCCTCCGTCAGACGGTCCCAGACTTCGGCGGCTTTCAGGCGGGCGACGGAACGGCCGGTGCGCGGATTGACCAGCGTGTAATCCTTGCGTCGGTCCAGCGCGCGCATGAAGGCGTCCGTGATCCCGACCGAGAGATTGAAGTTGGTGAGTTCTGTGGAGGCCCGCTTGACCTGGATGAATTCCAGGATGTCGGGATGGTCCACGCGCAGGATGCCCATGTTCGCCCCGCGCCGGGTGCCGCCTTGCTTGATCACTTCGGTGGCCATGTTGAAGACGTGCATGAAGGAGACCGGCCCGGAGGCGACGCCGCTGGTCGTGGCGACGCGATCGTGCTTGGGACGCAGGTGGCTGAAGGAGAAGCCGGTTCCGCCGCCGGACTGGTGGATGAGGGCCTGGTGTTTGACCGCCTCGAAGATGGATTCCAGCGAATCCTCGACCGGCAGCACGAAGCAGGCGGAGAGTTGTTGCAGCTCGCGGCCGGCGTTCATGAGCGTGGGGGAGTTGGGCAGAAAATCAAGCCGGCTCATCAGGCGCAAGAACGAGTCGGCGGCCGACGATGCCCGTGCCTTGCCGCCGGCGTAGAGATGTTCGGCCCGGGCGATGTTGCCGGCCACGCGTCGGAAGAGTCGCGTCGGCGTTTCCACCGGCCTGCCGGCGTCGTTCTTGGCCAAGTAGCGCCGGCGCAAGACGGTGAGCGCGTTGGCGGAGAGGCGGGGCGTTGCGTGGGGACGGTCGCGCATGGCGTTGCTCTCCGTGCCGGGAGGCCGGGCAAAAAAACGGAATTCATTATAAGCCAATTCCAGTCGAGGCGCTATCAGCGCTATCAGGCAGCGCCATCAGGATGGAGCGGCAAACAATCGCGGGTTGAGGAGGCCAAAGGAACTTGCAACTGTCCCGGCACCTGAGGCAGAATAAGAACCGTGCGCCGGCGGTCCGGCGTCGGGTTCACAATGAAATCCTACCGCGAGGAACTCTGGTTCGAGACGAAGACGCGACGCGCCTATCTGAACATCACTCCCCAAGTCGAAGCGGTGCTCAAGAAGAGCGGGATCAAGGAAGGGCTCGTGCTCGTCAACGCCATGCACATCACGGCGAGCGTCTACATCAACGACGATGAGCCGGGCTTGCTCAAGGACTACGAGACGTTTCTGGAGCGGCTGGCGCCCCACGAGGCGACCTATCGGCACAACGAGACCGGCGAAGACAACGGGGATGCCCACATCAAACGGCAGGTGATGGGGCGCGACGTCGTGGTTGCCGTCACCGAGGGCCGGTTGGACTTCGGTCCCTGGGAGCAAATTTTCTACGGCGAGTTCGACGGGCGCCGCAAAAAGCGCGTCTTGGTTAAGGTCATCGGGGAATAACGAGGAAGTAAGTTTTGAGTTGTGAGTGTTGAATTTTGAGTTGAAAACTCATAACTAAAAACTCAAAATTAAAAGCTCTCGTTCAGCGTTCATCGTTCAGCCTTCATCGTTTGCGAGAAGGCTTGCCTCCCGGACTGAACCTTGGCAACACGGATATAGATCAAGTCAGGAGTTGAGCGTGATGGCCAATCGACCGACAGAGAGTTCTGCAGCCCATCACGGAGGAGGGGCCTATGTCTAGCTGGTACCGGCCCGATCCCTTGACGCGCGACCTCATTCACCTCATCAACGCCCGTCGGCACGACCATGGAGACGCGGATGCGGCGGTGGACACGTTGCAAGCGTTCCTGGATCAGGATCGGGAGCAGGATTTGCTCACCGTGTTGGCCGCGCTGGACGAGGAAATGGCCGAATGGCTGTTCGATCTGCTGGCGGAGGGCGCGTGCTCGGTCGTCATCGACGGCGATCCTGAGGAAAAGCCTACGTATGCGGTGCTGGCGGCGTTGGAATTGCCGCTGCAGGCCAATCTGCGGCTTCCGATCGGGCTGAAGATCGATCCAATGGCCACGTCGGATCTGCTCCACAAGCATCTCCATCTGTCGGCCGGGACCGTCGTGATGGTGGAGCCGCGGTTGCTCACCGACGCCACCCTGGACCTGCTGACCTTGCACGCGCTGCACGAACATATTTCGGCTCTCGCGGATTCGCAGCGCCGGCAATGTATGGCGGCTAGGTTGCATCCGCCCGTGGAGTCCACCGCCTATCTGATTTTCGAATTGATCGGGTCGCCGGAGCCGGGCCTGCCGGAATCCATCGAGGAGGAGGATCGCCAAGCTCTCTTGGCCGGTCTGGTCGCCCAGTGTGGAGAACTGGCGCCTGCGCCGCAGATGATCGAGGCGCCGGTCTATGCCGCCTATGCCATGTTCGACGCGCAGAACGCCGTGCGGCTCCATCGGCTGGCGGACGAAACCGTTGCGGTCTGGCGCGACCTGGAGCCGGCCGTCCGGGCGCGGATCATCGTCCATTTGCACACGCAATGCGGCAACGGCGTCTACATGCCGGTCTGGACCGATCTCTTCGACCCCGAATTGCCGGAGGACCACGGCCCGGTCTGGACGTCGCCTGACGTCTGGGTCTTCACCGCCGATCTGCCGATTGAATGGCCGGGCGAGATGCTGACCAACCGTCTGCTGGCCGAAGGCTGCACCAGGTTCGAGAACCACATCGTCGAAGCGCCGGAAAACTAGCGCGGCAGGTATCGCGTAAGCCGATCGAGCGGATCGCCGGCCTGCCTGCGGTGAACACCTCTCCCCCTTCCGGTCACACGTCCGGTCAAACAGCGCCGGCGGCTTTTTTGAGCGGCTCCAAGAGTTTTTCCGGGACCTTCAGGTTGCCTCGCCCGATCCCCACCTCGATATCCGGCTTCGTGACGCCGTGGAAGTCGCTCCCGCCGGTGACGAGCAGATCCAGCCGCTTCGCGATATTGAGATAATCCGATGTCTGTTGCGGCTTGTGGGTGCTGTAGTGGACCTCGATCCCCATGAGCCCGTGAGCTTTCAATTCCTCGCAGAGCTTGAGCAGCCCGGCCTCGTTCTGCTTCGCCCAGACGGGATGCGCGAGGACCGGCACGCCGTGGGCGGCCCTGATCCAGGCGATGGCCTCGGCCGGGGCGGGCAACTCGCGCGGGACGTAGGCGGGGGCGCCGTCGGCCAGGTAGCGGGCGAAGGCCTCCTTTGCGGATTGTACGTAGCCCTTTTCCATCAGG
>JACQCB010000099.1 GCA_016201805.1 Nitrospirota bacterium
CAGTGCCGCCGGGATGAACAGCAGCAACAGATTGAGTCCTAGATACCGGCCGAGTCGTCGCATGATCGGGGCAAGGTAGCACAGCTCTGACGGACTTGTCGATGAACACACCGAACGCGAAACAGGGCCTCTACTATCCCTTTCACCTCTGCCATGAGCGCACCCTGACGCGGCTCTTGGACTCCTACGCATCGGTCCACTTCAGGGACTTCATGGCGATGCAACTCAGCCCGATGAGCGGCACCACGGCCTACATGGACCGGATGGGAGACGCCCATGGAGAGCTGGTACGGGCGGGACGGATCGTCCAGGGCCATTCCGTCAGCGGCGAGCCGGATGCCGAGATCATCGAGGCCGTGAACCGGGACCTCGCCGACCCAATCTGGCGGTCACTGTTCCACGAAGCCTTGCAGGAAAACCGCCGCTTCCAACGCGGACTCCTCGACCTCTCCCATGGCATGATGATCGGCAACGCCCTCGTGCCAGGTCCGGCCGCCTTCCTGCGCTTGACCGAACCGACGCGCAGGCATCGGCCCGTCACCTTCCAAGGCCTGCAAGAGTTGAGCAAGCGGCGGCTCTCGCTCGATGAGGGCTACGAGTGCGAACATGCGTTGGCGCTGGTGAAGACCTCCGCATCGCTGGCATACACGATACGGCTGAGCCTCGAGCACGGCCTGGAAGCGGTCACGGATTCAGAAGCCCATTTTCAGTTGTTCGATCGCACCTGTTCGCGGGACAGGGTCTCGCTCGTCAATCGGTGGCTCCCTCGCGAAGGCTATTGAGTGTGGCTGGCGGTCTCCCGGTACTTTCCCTGCCTTCGCAAGCCCCTTGGCACAGCCTCGTCGGATTGCTAGAATGACGGGCCATGCCTGGTCCAACAACCCCAGTCGCCACACCGGAGACGATCGAAGAAGAAGGCCTTGCCACGGGCAACGGGCTGGAAGCCCGCGTGATCGTCTACAACTGCAATTGCCACACGTATCAACAGGTGATTCAGCTTTTTTGCGAAGCGATCCCCGGCATGACCTCGGCAAAAGCGTTTGAGTTGGCCTGGCAGATCGACCACGAAGGACGCGCGACGGTCTACGAAGGTGAGCGGAAGACGGCGAACAGCATCGCCAAACATCTTGCGGGGGGCGGATTGCGGGTTGCGCTGCAGTGACTCTGTGAGGATACCCTCCCCGACCTCCAGCCGGAGAGGGCCCCCTCCACTCACTCGTGAAGTCTGATTATCGTGAAGCGCGGCGGGCGGGTTTTCTCGCCGTCACTCGGCTTGATTTGCCGGCAGCCACCAGCCTTGATTTTCCGGCAGCAAGCCGGCTCGGCTTTCTGGCGGCAGCACGCTGTGCGGCTCTGGCCGGTCTTCGGGTCGCGCGTTTCCGCGCCTCCGGCTTGCCAGGTTTCTGGTGCCCCTTAGCCGGTTTCTGATGGACGGATGGCCACTGAGGCAATCTGCCATTTTTATTCAGGAGTTCCCCGCTGTAGACCCGGACCTGATACAACTCAAAAAGTCGGCTGATGGCCTTGGGATCGCCCTTCCTGGCCTGGTTCAAAAGGCGCCGCCGCTGATTCAATTCTTCTTCTTCTGTATGGGAAGCAGCCCGTCGTTCCATTTCTCGAAGCCTTTCTCCATCCAGCCCTTATCCTGGATGGGCTTGCGTTTCCAAGAAATTTTCAAGTTGTCATTATATACTTAACTCTAGGCATTTTACCAGGGGAATTATCCTAAGCCGGCAAAATTGTTTATATTTCCTAATCGTCCATGCACAGCACACGCAGCGTCATATTTTTGCAAGCCATTGATTTGAAAGCCGTAGTTTTAAGTTTCGCAGGCTTCAAACTTCATCCTTCACCCTGTATAATCTACTGACTTATGGCCAAAACCCAACTCCAAGACCTTCCCCTTGCCAAGACCCTGGCCGCCTATACCGCCCCTGCGGCTCCAGAATTGGTAGAGCTGCACCCCGACAATGCCGTGGCCTGCTTCGCATGCGGACACCGCTGCCTGGTCCGGGACGGGCGCGTGGGCATCTGCAAAGTTCGCTTCAACGAAGAGGGCATCCTCAAGGTTCCAACCGGTTACGTTGGGGCCATTCAATGTGATCCCATTGAGAAAAAGCCATTCTTCCATGTCCTGCCTGGCTCGAATGCCTTGAGTTTCGGCATGTTGGGCTGCGACTACCACTGTTCCTACTGCCAGAATTGGGTGACGTCCCAGGCCCTGAGAGATCCCGAGGCGGTCAGCTCGGTCATGCCGACATCCCCTGCTCAACTGGTCGCGTTGGCCAGTGAACACGGGGCCAAAGTCCTGGCCAGCACCTACAACGAACCGCTCATCACAAGTGAATGGGCCGTCGAGATCTTTCGCCAAGCAAAGGCGCAAGGCTTCAGGACCGCCTACGTTTCAAACGGCAACGGCACTCAAGAAGTTATCAATTATTTAAGGCCTTGGGTGGACTTCTACAAGGTTGACTTGAAGGGTTTCTCGCAAGAAGAATATCGCAAACTGGGCGGCCAGCTCGCCGGCGTGCTAGACACAATCCAACGGCTATTCCAGATGGGCTTCTGGCTTGAGGTCGTGACGCTGATCGTTCCCGGCTTCAACGACAGCGAGCATGAACTAACCGCACTGACCGAATTCCTGGCTGCCATCTCGCCGGACATTCCCTGGCACGCGACCGCCTTTCACAAAAACTACCGGATGCTGGAGCCGGACAACACGACGGTCCGCTCGCTCCTCCGCGCGGCGGAGATCGGACAACGGAGCGGCTTGCACTACGTCTACGCAGGGAACTTGCCCGGACAGGTCGGGCCCTATGAACATACCTTCTGCCCCGGTTGCGGAACGGCCGTCGTGAAACGCCTGGGCTACAAGATATTGGAAGTCTCCCTGACGCAGGGCGCCTGCTCACGTTGCGGGACCAAAATCCCCGGCGTCTGGACATGAGCCAGCGGTTGTGCCTGGCCGCGGGTCGCTTTATAATCGCACCAGCCCCTAACAGCATCGTTCGAGAACAGGACCCTCACTGGTAAAGGAGCCGACAATGGAAATGCATAAACGGGAAGAACAAAAGACCGACGTGGCAGACGATCCGAAGGCACGAGCCTTGTTGCGTCAGGCCTTCGAGAAGACGGCCCGCTGGCCGGCGGACTTCAAAGGGTTCATGGCCGACCTGAGGGTCAACGTGAACGGCAAGGAGGTGCGGGGCAGCGTGACCGTCAAGGGTCCGCGGGATGTGAGCGTCTCGCTCCCCGACTCGGACCTCCAGAAGTGGGCGGAAGGCCAGATCGGCATGATCGCGGTGCACCGGGGCGCGCGCAGCTTCGAAGGCTCGGACGGCAAACACCCCTTGACCCTGGGCGACGACCTCGACCATCCCCTGGGCCAAACCCTCTTCATCCACGGCGACGGGATGCAGTCGTTCTACCGCGTCAAGGACAACCGCATCACGCAGATCAACCGGAAGATGCCGCACACCGCCTTCACGATCAACGTCGAGGACAGCGCCCTCACGCAAGACAACAA